>JAIPJV010000015.1 GCA_021734005.1 Fidelibacterota bacterium | reverse complement strand
ACTCAATGTTCTCGATGAATTGCACAATATCATTCCTCAAGATGGTCAACTCAAGGTCATCTACGGTTGTGGAGGAAATCGTGACAAAGCCAAACGTCCTTTAATGACTCAGGCGGTAGAAAAATACGCTGATTTGCCAATTCTCACTACTGATAACCCCCGATTTGAGGAGCCAGAGGATATTATTGCCGATGCTAAAGAGGGCTTTTCGAGAAGCGCTGAATATCAGGTCATTATAAATAGAAAAGAAGCAATCCAAAACACTTTGAAAAATAGTAGTCAACAGGATATTATTGCCATTCTGGGGAAAGGCCATGAAACCTACCAGGAGATCAAAGGTACAAAATATCCTTTTAGTGATTTTAAAATAGTACAGGAATGGATAAATGAAAATAATTGATCGCAAATTTTTACAAGAATTACAAGTTGGCCGGCTGATCAATTTTGATAATCAGGTCAAGGGATTTGCCATTGACAGCCGCAAAATAGAGAAAGGAATGGGCTTTGTAGCCTTAAAAGGTCAAAATACTGACGGCCATAATTATCTTGAACAGGCCTATGATAATGGAGCCACTCTTTTGATCGTTTCTCAGGATTGGTGGGGAAAAAATCAGAATAATGACTGGCCTCTTCTGGTTACTGAAGAGCCTGAAGAGGCTTTGCAAAAAATAGCCACAAAATTTCGTAAAACCTTTGAGCATCCTGTCTTGTGTATAACAGGTTCCAATGGAAAAACAACAACTAGAAATATGATAACTCAGGTTCTCAATAAAAAATATAATGTCCATTCGACAATTGGCAATTACAACAATCAACTGGGAGTTCCCCTCTCCATTCTCAATCATGAAGACGACCACAATATCAGTGTTTTGGAACTGGGCACAAATCATTTTGGTGAAATAGATTTTCTGGCTGGAATTGCCCAGCCGACTGCTGCCCTGATAACCAATATAGGGGCTGGACATGTAGAATTTTTAAAAGATAAAGCTGGTGTAGCCCTGGCAAAAAGCGAATTATTTCAGTCTCTATCTGCACAGGATACAGCTTTTATTAATCAGGATGATGAATATATTGTCAAAATGCCTACTCCCGATAATAAGGTAACTTTTGGATTTGAACACACTTATTCGGATTACAAAGGTAAAATTGTAGATATTGATGCTCAGGCTCGCTATAGTCTAAAAATCAATGATAAATTCACCATAAATCTTCAGATTCCCGGAGAAGGCTTTGCCAAAAACGCTCTAGCCAGTTTTGCTGTAGGATCATTTTATAATGTAGATCCAGCTGATATTATTGCTGCTCTGGAGAATTTTACTCCAGTTGAATCCCGATTCAAAGTTCTTGTTGGGAAATACAAAGTGCTTGATGATACTTACAATGCAAATCCTGATTCAACCCGCTCTGCATTAAATACATTATCCCAAATGAAAGCAAAAGGGAAAAAGATATTTGTATTTGGTGATATGCTGGAGCTAGGAGAAAAAAGTGAAAAATATCATAAAGAAATCGGTGAATACGCCTTTCAAAAAGGCGTTGAACTTATGTTCACTTTTGGTGACTTCTCAAATTTTAGTTCAAAGGCAGCCCGTAAAAAAGGATTGCAGGCTCAGCACTATTCTACTAAAAAAGAATTAAGCCGTGACCTCAAAAAAATGGCTGAGGAGGGCGATATTATCCTGGTCAAAGGTTCACGGGGAAATAGGATGGAAGATATTGTCAGGGAGGTAATTTAGTGTTTTATCATTTTTTATATCCATTGCGAGAACATTTTTCCGCTTTGAACATTTTTCAGTATATCACCTTTAGAGCGGCTATGGCCGGTATGACTTCCCTATTGATTGCATTTTATATTGGACCAAAGATTATCAATATGCTCAAAAAACATGAAGTGGGCGAAATAATCAGAACAGAAGGGCCGGAATCCCATTTTTCCAAAAAAGGTACGCCAACAATGGGCGGGCTGATCATAATTTTATCGGTTCTTATACCTTTGTTATTATGGGCCAATTTGAAGAATACCTATATCCAATTAATTGTATTTGTCACATTATGGATGAGCGGAGTTGGCTTTATTGATGATTATCTCAAAGTGGTCAAAAAATATAAAAAAGGATTGATTGCTAAATATAAACTGGCCGGTCAGATCATATTGGGCTTACTTTTGGGAATTTATCTTTATATTTCTCCTCAATTCGATCAGGTTGATACTCTAATTTCATTGCCCTTTTTCAAAAACACCTATCTGGATATTGGTGTTTTTTACATTCCTTTGGTAGTGCTTGTGATCACTGGAACTTCCAATGCAGTCAATCTGACTGATGGACTCGATGGATTAGCGGCCGGTTTAATGGGCATTGTGGCTATGTCTTTTGCAGCCATTAGCTATGTTTCAGGACGTGTTGATTTTAGTCAATATTTGAATATTATCTATTTGAAAGGATCCGGTGAATTGACAGTTTATTGTCTGGCTTTTGCCTTCGCCATGCTCGGTTTTCTCTGGTATAATAGCAAACCGGCTCAGGTTTTTATGGGTGATACAGGCTCGCTGGGTATGGGCGGTGCTATCGGAGGCCTGGCAATTCTGATGAAAAAAGAAATTCTACTGTTCTTTCTGGGAGGAATTTTTGTTGCTGAAGCGGTTTCTGTTCTGATCCAGGTTGGATATTTTCGCTATACAAGAAAAAAATATGGAACCGGCCGGCGGGTATTCAAAATGGCACCTCTTCACCATCATTATGAGATGCAGGGTATGCCGGAAAGCAAAATCGTGATCAGATTCTGGATAATTGGTATTCTATTGGCTCTTTTGAGTATAAGTACATTTAAAATACTGTAAAAATAATGACGCATTTAAAAAAAATAGAAAATAAAAATATCAGTGTAATTGGCGCAGGCCTGAGTGGGCTGTATGTTGCAGCTCTGGCTACCCAAAAAGGTGCTCAGGTGTTTCTTTCTGAATACAGGACTAAAAAATTCAGCAAAGATGAACTCAACTTGCTCGAGCGCTATAATATTGACTACGAAACAGGTGGGCATACTGAGCAACTTGAAAATGCTGATCTTTATATTATTAGTCCGGGAATTCCCAAGGAGACTGATATTTATCAATCCATAAAAAAATCCGGTCAGCCTGTTATCAGTGAAATAGAGTTCGCCAGCTGGTTTGCCGATGATACTCAAATAATTGCCATAACCGGAACAAATGGAAAGAGTACTACTGTGCGGTTAGTTGATCATCTTTTTAAAGGCACACATTATAATGCCTATCTGGGAGGCAATATTGGAATTCCTTTCAGTAAACTGATTCTGGAAATGGAAAATATTACCCAAAATAAAGTCTTCATCCTGGAGATCAGCAGTTTTCAGCTGGAAGATATAATTGATTTCAAACCTTATATTTCTATGATTTTAAATATCACTGCCGACCATCTTGATCGTTATCAAGGTGATATTGATAAATATCTGGAAGCCAAACTCCAGATAGCTGCCAATCAGACCAAAGATGACTTCTACTATTATGATAGTGAAGATTCGCTCCTCACTAAAAATATTCCCGACAATACCAATTCTTCAGCCTATGATCAAAATAACAGATATAAGGACATTATTGAGTTAAAAGAAGACGGTAGCATTTTTTTACAGAATGGTTCAAAACTCAAAATTCGAGGTCGTCATAATTACAAAAATATTTTGGCTGCTGTGGCAGTTTGCCAACATTTTCAAATTTCAAAAGATCATATTATGGAACAATTAAACACGTTCAGCGGGCTGGCTCATCGTTTGGAATTTGTAAAAAACATCAAGGGCATCGAATTCTACAATGATTCTAAATCCACAAACATTGATTCAGTCATTCAAGCTCTAACAAGTTTTAAACAACCAATGTATTTGATAATGGGAGGCCGTGATAAAGACCTTGATTTCAGTGAACTTCTCCCCTATCTAAATTCCAATATTAAGGAAATAATTTTAATTGGCGAGGCGGCAGACAAAATACAGAAACAATTGCAAACCAAAAGACCAATTATGAAAAAAAAAGACCTGGAGCAAGCTGTCCAGCATGCTTATCACAAATCAAGTTCTGGCAGCGTCGTGCTGCTATCGCCGGGCTGTGCCAGTTTTGATATGTATGAAAACTACAAAAAGCGGGGCCAACATTTTAAAGCCCTGGTAAATTCTTTACAGGAGCAGAGATAAGATGTTCAATTTTGATCTCAATCCAGAGAAAATGAAAGTTGATCGCCCCTTTTTGATCACGACCGGAATTCTTATAGTTCTCGGGCTGATCATTTTGTATAGTGCCAGTCCTTACATGGCTGAGGCTTTGTACAGCCAGCCCTACCGCTTTATATCGGGACAATTGAAAAATATTTTTATCGGGATAATTGCCGCTGCTTTTATTTATTTTTTCATTGATTACCGCAAGTTAAAGAATTTTGCCTTTTTCTTTTCTGTTCTTTTTATAATACTGCTGGTAATTACCAAGATATATGGAGATCGAAATCCCAATATGGATGCTTCTCGCTGGCTGCCTTTAGGTGTGTTTAATATGCAGACTTCAGAATTTGCTAAACTGGCCTTAATTCTCTACCTGGCTTCCTTTTATGATCGCCACGATGATCACCTCGATGATTTCAAAATCGGGTTTATGCCGCCGCTTATAATTATGATAATGACAATCGGTCTGGTTATTATTGAGCCTGATTTCAGCAGTGGTGCTTTAATTACTTTAACTGCTATTCTTGTAATGTTCCTGGGAGGGGCGAAATTAAGGCATTTGTCAATTTTTATTGGATTATTTATCATAGGATCATCTGGAGTAATATTGAAATCGCCTTACAAGCTGGAAAGATTGACCACTCTTTTTAATCCATCGAAAGACCTGAGTGGAGCCGGTTATCAATTGCATCAATCTTTGATCAGCCTGGGTAATGGCGGAATTTTTGGTCAGGGCCTGGGAAATGGCGTACAAAAAGAGCTCTTCCTTCCCGACTGCCATACTGATTTTATATTTTCTGTTGTAGGTGAAGAACTAGGCTTTGTTTTTTCTACAATAATCTTAGGCGGTTATCTTTATTTATTCTGGCGGGGCATAAAAATAGCCATGAAAGCACCGGATAGTTTTGGAAAATTACTGGGCTTGGGATTAACCTTTTCATTATTCCTGTATGTTTTGATTAATGTTGGCGTTGTTTGCGGCTTATTACCGGTAACTGGAGTACCATTACCTTTTATGAGCTATGGCGGTTCTGCTATGCTTTCCAATCTAATGATTGTAGGTCTTTTGCTTAATATTTCCCGCTATTCACAGGAAGAAAAAAATTATCGAAGAGACTATATTATCAATGGATAAAAAGAAGACAAAAATATTATTTTGTGGAGGAGCGACAGGAGGCCATTTGTATCCGGCTATTGCCCTGGCTGAGCAATTTTCAGAAGTGCTGGGTAGGAATCATTTAGAGCTGTTATTTATTGGCAGTAGTTATGGACTGGAAAGTCGAGTACTGCCGGAAAAAGGATACAATTTCAAAAGTATCTGGATCAGAGGCATTCAAAGAGGATGGCGCTGGCAGCATCTCAAAGTCAATTTGCTGGCTCCTTTTAGAATTGTTACCAGCCTCTTCCAGTCTATATTTTATATTAAACATTTTTCCCCTGACTTTGCTATTGGCACGGGCGGATACTCATCAGGTCCGCCTCTCTATATTGCCGACAAAATGGGAATAGATCTTTTTCTTCAGGAACAAAATGTTTATCCGGGAGTGACCACCCGCTTATTGGCAAAAAAAGCCCAAAAAGTTTACACAGCCTATCAGAACACTGATGGATACATAGCTAATACTGACAACAGGGGAATGCCTATCCGGAGATCATTTAAAAAAATCGATAAAAGAGAAGCCCTGAAATATTTTGACCTGAAGGCCAATAAAAAGACTATTTTCATGTTTGGTGGCAGTCAGGGATCAAGAGCATTGAATCAATTTTTATCTGAAAATATTACAAAATTGACCCGGGAATTTGATTGCCAATTCATCTGGCAAACAGGACGCAAAAATTTTTCGAAGTATGAAGAAGATTTTCAGGATAATGAGAATATTTATATCACGCCTTATATTGACCACATGGATCGGGCTTATTCAGCCTGTGATCTGGTTTTGTCGCGAGCAGGAGCATTGAGTTTGGCGGAATTGTGCGAATTTGGCAAGCCCTCAATACTGGTTCCACTGCCGATCGCTGCTGCCAATCATCAGGAAAAAAATGCCCGGGATCTTGAAGAAAAGGGAGCAGCTAAAGTAATTCTTGAACAGCATCTGACTTATTCAGAATTTAGTGAAGTCCTTAAGCCTCTTTTTTCCAATACCAAAAAATTAAAAAAAATGGGTAATGAGGCTCACAAATTATCCAATCCCCGGGCTGCCCAGGAAATTGTTAATGATATTTTAAAGATAGAAGGTATTCTATGAATAATGGTTTACCGGAATATATTCATTTTGTCGGAATTGGTGGAATAGGCATGTCCGGCCTTGCAGAATTTCTGCATAAAGAAGGCCATTATGTTACCGGTTCAGACCTTAAAAAATCAGAAAACACAAGGCGCCTAAAGAAAATGGGCATACCTATTTGCTATTCTCATGAAAAAAGTAATATTGGAAAAGCCGGACTGATAGTCTATTCATCGGCAATTCCAGCTGATAATCCGGAAAGACAAATCCTTGATATTCCCACTATCAAAAGAGCTACCATGTTGAATCGAGTCATGAAACAACGTCCTTATCAAATAGCTGTTTGTGGTATGCACGGCAAAACCACCTGCTCCTCAATATTAACCCATATTTTTACTGAGGCTGAAAAAGATCCTGCCGCTTTGCTCGGTGGAATTTTGCAAAGCAGCGGCACTAACATTCGCCATGGAAAAGGTGACTATTGTATTGTTGAGGCTGATGAATATGACCGTTCTTTTATGGAATTGCATCCCACGCACGGATTAATGACTAATATTGAGGCCGAACATCTGGATATTTACAATTCTCTCCAGGATATAAAGAACACATTCAGCCAGTTTGGTCAGCGGATTTCCGGCCAAAATAATCTGGTAGTTTGTGCTGATGATGAAAATATACGAGATATACTCGATGACCTTCCCAATGCAATCACCTATGGTATTGAGAGTGGTGCTGATTACCAGGCCACAAATTTACAGTTTGACAAAGATAAAAGCAGCTTTGATGTGATCATAAAAGGTGAGAAAGCCGGAAAAATTGAAATTGGTCTGCCAGGTCAGCATAATATTTTAAATGCGCTTGGCTGTCTGACGATCGCCGATCAATGTGGATTGGAACTGGATAAGATCCAATCTGCTCTAGCCAGTTATGCCGGTTCAAAAAGACGCCTGGAAATAAAATACAAAGACGACGATATAATATTAATTGATGACTATGCCCATCATCCAACTGAAATCAAAGCAACTTTGCAAGGTTTGAAGCAATCCCGTGATAACCGTATTATTGCCATATTTCAACCTCATCTTTATTCCCGAACCCGTGATTTTCACAAAGATTTTGCCAGAGTTTTAAAAATTGCCGATCTATGCTTTGTTGCTGAAATTTATCCAGCCCGGGAAAAACCAATTGAAGGTGTTACCAGCAAAATGATAACCGATCTGGATGAAGATCTGGAATTTTGCAGCAAAGGAAAAATCGTTGATAAAATCAAAAAAATAATGCAGCCCGGAGATATAATTATAACTCTAGGGGCTGGAGATATTAATACAATCCACGAAGATTTAATTAAAATTATCAGACAAGAAAAAGAGTAAAATGCCTGAATATCAGCCCAATCAAGAGCCTAAAAGAAAAAAACTGCGCTACAGCATAATACTGGCAGTTTCCATTCTTTTAATAGCTGGATTTACTTTTCTAGCCCGAAAATGGAATGAATTCCGCAAAATTTATAAAGTGGACGAGATCACAGTTTCAGGAACTTTCATTCTGACTCAGCCGGAAATTCATAAAAATATTGAGGAGCACATTAGAAATAAAAGTCTCAAGCAGATCAATTGTGATACTTTACAGCAATCTCTCAGAGAATTGCCCTATGTGGAGGCCAGCAATGTGGTCAAACGCTTTCCCGATTGCCTGGATATTCAAATTGTGGAACGCATACCACTTTGTTATTTGATCACTGATGATAATAATTATGTTCTCGATGGTCGTGGTGTTGTTCTGCCTGTCCCGGATAATTCGATTAATACTAATTTGCCCCTAATTACTGGCAAAGAAATTGGTTCTACTGTACAGATTGGTGAAAAGGTGCAGTCGCCAACAATTAACCTGGCAATAACATTTCTCAACCAAATGAAGCACAGATTACCATCAATTTTCGCAAAAATATCCGAGATTAATTACGAGGAAGATAAAAAAGAATATAATCTATTTTTAAACTCAAATACCAAAGTTCTGTTGGGTAACAAAAATATTTTTAATCGGCTGAATGTTTTGGTCCATTTTATAAAACAATTGCCAAATAGAAGTGATATTGCCGATTACCAATATCTTGATCTGCGCTGGAAAGATCAGATTGTAGCCCGTTCCAAACATACTTGAAAAGGACTGCAGCTTATGACCATTATCCCAAAAAAATCTTGTAAATATAATGCTACTGATACTCAAAATCTGTGTACAGCTACAGAATATAAGATAAAAAACAATGAGGTGAGTTTAATAAAATCTTTCGTTCAGTCCAATTATTCCTAGGAAAGAGATAAAAATTTAATTTTTAACAGAAAGTTGCCATAATGAAAAATATAGTTTCAGCATTAGATATCGGTTCTGAGAATATTAAAGCGGTAATCGCCGAAGTCAGCGATGAGTACAAGCCCCGAATATTGACTTCGGTAATGGAAGAATCGAGTGGAATCAGAGATGGCGAAATTGTCGATATGGAGAAAGCGAGCCGCTCTATCAAGAATACAATCGATCAAATAAAGAAAATATCGGAATTTGAACCCGGTGAATATTATGTTTCAATTACAGGAAATCATATCAAAGGCATTGACACCAATGGACTGATTTCAACGACAAAAAAAGATAGTTCCGGTGTAGAAGAGCCAGGGACAATTAGTAAATATCATATTGAAAAAGTAAATGAAAAGGTGGAGGAAAATAGTATGGCCTGTCCTCTACCTGTAGATCGGGACATTTTGCACATTTTTCCCAAAGAATATATAGTTGACAATCGGCGGGGAATCATTAACCCTGAAGATTTAACCGGTCGTAGGCTGGAGATAAGAGCTCATTTGACAATTTATAGCACTACAGCAGCCCGCAATTTGATCCGCTGCTTAAAAAAATCCGGAGTAAAGGTCAAGGAATTTGTGCTCCATTCTCTGGCCTCGGCTTATTCTACATTATCGGAAGATGAGAAGGAGCATGGCACAATTCTGATTGATGTTGGAGCCAATACTACAGATGTTATTTATTATAGTCAGGGCAAAGTTCAATATACTGGATTTGTACCTCAAGGCGGTAAAAATGTGACCCGTGATATAGCCCGCATGTTACAAATTGGCTCGAAAACGGCTGAGAATTTAAAAATTGAAAACGGCCTTGCCATTAAAAAAATGGCGCCTGGTAATAAGATTTTGGAAATTGAAGGTTTGTCTGGATATGATCCTTTTGAAATAGAACAAAGCCGGCTGGCTGAATATATAGAAGCCCGGATGAGGGAGATATTTCAGGAAGCCAAAGTCGAGGCTAACAAAATCAATACTCCCCGGGTCAGCAATCCTCCTGTGGTATTGACTGGTGGAGGCGCTTTGATCAAAGGGAGTGCCAGATTGTGTGAGGATGTTTTTGATACAAGTTGCAAAGTAGCCCGGCCAGTTAACTTTCAAGGCCAGGTTGAAGATATTAATTCACCAATTTTTTCAGCAGCAACAGGCTTGATAAATTATGCCCGAAAAAACACCAGTAAAAATAAAGCTCAAATTCTACTGCAAAAAGCACCGGTGAATCTAAGTTTTTTAGAGAAGATCAAGAATTTTATAGATAGAATAATGTAACAAAAGGGGAAATCATGCTATTCGAATATGATGAAAATTTCAAAAGCCAGGGAGCAATCATCAAAGTACTGGGCATTGGCGGTGCTGGCTGCAATGCCATAAACAGAATGATCGAATCTAATATGCAGGGTGTTGAATTTATTGCAATTAACACAGATGTTCAGGATCTTGCTGACAGTCGTGCTGATATAAAATTGCAAATTGGTAGAGAAGAGACTAATGGTCTTGGTGCTGGTGCAAAGCCGGAAGTTGCTCGACGGGCAGTAAAAGAGAATCTGGAACAGGTCGAAAGTATGTTGCAGGAAACTGACATGGTTTGTATTACTGCTGGAATGGGCGGTGGTACAGGTACTGGTTCTGCTCCAACTATTGCCAAAGTTGCCCGTGAGCAGGGTTGCCTTACTCTTGCGATTGTTACAATGCCATTTGAATTTGAAGGCCCCAATAAAGCCCAGGTTGCCGAGGAAGGCCTGGGAGAATTAAAAAGAAATGTTGACACTCTCATAGTGGTTCCCAATCAGCAATTGATCAAAATCGTTAACAGTGATACCAGTTTTGATGAATCCCTCCAAATAGCCGATAATATTCTTCATCAGGCTGTTAAGAGCATTACCGATCTAATCAATAATCAAGGTGTGTTTAATCTGGATTTTGCTGATGTACGCACGATTATGCAGGACAAAGGTGACGCCATAATGGGAACTGGAATTGCTTCAGGAGAAGCCCGGGCATCACTGGCATCGCAGCAGGCTATATCCAGTCCTCTGCTTGATAATTTAAGTATTAGAGGTGCCGAGGGTATTTTGATCAATATTATTGGCGACACTAATCTGACACTCTATGAGGTTGAAGAGGCCTGTAAAATTATTCGGGAAGAAGCTGGTAATGATTCCGATACTATTGTGGGAATTATCAAAGATGAAAACATTGATGACGAAATCATCATTAATGTAATTGCTACCGGTGTTCAGAGAGAAGAACCGGACAATAATATTTCCACAATCGGTGATAGTTCCTACAAACCTGAAGAAATTGAGGAAGAAAAATCAGTAGTACAGGAAGAGCATGAGGAGAAGCAGTTTAAATTTCAGGATGAAATTGAGGAGGAAGAAGAGCCGGCTTTCCCCAATTTTTCCAGTGAAGAAGATTATGAAGAAAAACAGAAGAAAAGAGAAGACAAGGATATCCCCAGTATAATTCGTAAGAATATGGAGTTGTTCAAATAATATTAATAAGCCAATTTAAAACGATAAAAAGTCACCCTGAGCTGATTCGAGGGGTGGCTTTTTTCTTTTATATTTTCTTTTCGATTTAATAGCGATATTATCAGTTCAAATGGATAAAAAGTAATAAGAAAAGCAATTTTCAAAAGTGGGGCGAAATAGTCCATGTTTATTTGATATTTATTGATGATTAAATATGCCGCCTCTACGAGGCTCTTGGGTGTTTGGGTTAATTTTCTGGTTTATATCTTTATTATGATGCTGGAGCAGCGGAAGCAACTCCAATTACTGTTTTCACTCCTGATTTTTTGAGAGTGCGGGCCGCAGAATCCATGGTCGAGCCGGTGGTAAATACATCATCAACCAGAATAACTTTTTTAATATCATGCTGATCATCGGTAATCTGAAAAGCATTTCTCATATTTTTCCTGCGTTCCTGTTTTGACAAAGTGGTCTGAGACTGGGTGTTTTTTACTCGCTTTAAAATGTGCTTATTAATTTTCAGGCCAGCCTGATCAGTAAGGCCCTTTGAAATAAGGCGGGCCTGATTATAACCTCGAGTCCTATACTTTATAGGATGTAAGGGAATCGGGATCACCACACTATTGACAAGATCAGAAAGAGTAAGTATTCCGGCTATTTTTCTTCCAATTAAATGACCGATTGATTGATATTCTCTGTATTTTAGATAATGGACAATAGCACGATAATGCTCATTAAAAAGAAAAGCAATTTTGAGATCATCCAGACTTTCAGGAACATCTTTCTTTGATCGAATAGCTTTTGGTAAAGGTGCCAATCCACTCAAACAACTAGAGCAGATTGGGAGTTTTTCCGATGAAAATTTATTATCGCAAACAATACAAATAGGAGGAAAGACCAGATTTTGCATTCCTCTGGCCAGGTCTGCAAATTTATTGCCTAATTCCCTATTTCCAGATAGTTTGAGCATTAATCAAAAGCGAGTCATCTCAATAAAACGTCTCCAGTTTTGATCATGGAGTTCATTGCGGGCCGTAGAATGAACCAGTTCATACCGGCCAAAGCCCTGCATATCAACAAAAACAAACTCAATACCACCTTCAATATCATGATAATACCATTTCCGATAGGGTTTTTTATCTATTGAGCTTTCATGCCTCTCAATTTCGTCAGGTTGTCCATATTTTAGCAGAACTCTACCTCGATCTGTTTTCCAGCCCGGTTGTTCACCATGAGTAAACTTATTATTAGCCAGAACGATCAGATTCTGGTAATTCTTTTGGGCTTCATTAATAACTGTATTGGGATTGGGATCACGAGGTTCCCAGAACTTAGACAGAAATTCTCTTTTCCCTTCCACATTGAGATCTTTGTAGAATTGTTTCTGTTTACGAGTAGCAATATACTTGAATGGGCCAAAGATACTATCCAGCTGAGTTTCATTGAAATCCTTCAGACGAGACAAATTCATTCCTGTATATTGCTGACGATCGGGAACATTAACTATAAAAACCTGCTTATTGACCCGGGCAGTATCTTTATTCCGTTCATCAACCACTGTGGCGATAAAATCATAGGATCCTGAAGGTAGTCCTTCTGTTTTGATTCCGGGCAGATAGACTTCAACTGCACTGGGCCCCGGTTTTTCCTTTTCCATCCAATCAACTTTGCGAACCTCCTCACCATCAGCATCTTCAATTGAATAGGAGACCTGGTAGGGTTTATTTTTTCCTGTCTTAAGATTATAAATCTCATAGAAAGGATAGATAACTGGATTAATTGCGCCAAAGATCAGATTGGCACTGGGAATAATATCAAAACCAAAATATTTGCTGAATTTATTTTTGTCCTCTGTTTTTTGCAAATGGGTTGCCAGGCAGAGATCACTAACCAATAGTTCTTTTTTAGGAAAAGAGTCAACCTGAACTCTATCTTTTAAAGTTTCTTTCTTACCTGTATTTCTATCCCCAACTATGACTGTTAATTCATATTCACCTGGCGGAAGTTGAAAGCTTTTCACATCGGGAATCAATTGACCTCTCATATCGGCTGTTGTGTCCGAAAGATTATCAACTAAAGTCCATTGATCCCAGGTTTCTACCGAATCACCTCTAGTGAACATAGTCCTGACTAATATTCGGGATTGAAAATTATTTTTACCTTCAACTTTTTTAAAAGCAAAAAAGTCACGGGGCATAGAATAGTAAACTTCCACAATTGAAACATTCTGATTTCCTTTAAAGACAGCGTAATCCATTTCAACGCTGGCTAGAGCAGGGATCATTAGGAAAATTATCAAAAATATGGTCATAATTTTATGTTTAAATGAGTACATAATACCTCCTGAAAATATTATATTAACTGTTGAATTTCTTCTTCCATCTTTGTGGATACAATCTGAGATACGCCTTTCTCAGCCATGGTCACTCCATACAAATTATCAGCAGCCGACATTGTAATTTTATTATGAGTAACTATAATGAACTGGGTGTTATCGGAGAAAGAATCGATCATTTCCAAAAATCGGCGGGTATTAGCATCATCAAGGGGAGCATCAACTTCATCAAGAATACAGAAAGGACTGGGCTTGACCTGATAGATTCCAAAAACCAGAGCAATGGCTGTCAGAGTTTTTTCTCCTGCTGATAACATACGAATAGACCGCAATTTTTTTCCACCCGGTCGGGCAAAGATTTCTATTTTGGAATCGAGAGGATCATCTCCAAGCAGTTTCAGATCGGCCTCGCCTCCTTTGAAAAATATGTTAAATATGGACTGAAAATTTTCTTTGATCTGCTCAAAAGTGGTCATGAATTTTTCACGGGCGACCTCATCAATCTCTTCTATTATCTGCTGCAGAGATTCCCGGGATTCAACCAGGTCATCGCGCTGTTCCTCTAGAAAAGAGAGCCGCTCCGATTCTTTTTCATATTCATCTTTAACTTCCATATTAACAGTGCCAATTTTTTCCAGCCGTTTTTTCAACCGTTCAACCTTTTTTTCAGCTTTTTCCAGCTCGGGTAATTCTTGATCATCAAGCGGATCGATGATTTTCTTTTCATACTGTTTGGCAAGGACTGCTTTGATCTCCTTTTGTTTGGAGCGATAATCTGACAATTTCAATTCCAATTTTTTGATTTCATCGGATAGATATTCCCGGGACTGGCGTTTTTTCAGCATTTCCTCATTGAGCGATTGGATCTTTTTGCGTTTCTGACGATATTTTTGACTGATGTTATAAACTTTGTCTTTATATTTTTTTACTTCCTTTTCCACCTTTTCCAATTCCAGAGTATTCTTTTGAATTTTTTGCGATAACTCTTTTTTATTCTTTTTTCTGGTTTCTATTTTCTGTTTATCAGTTTCCTTCTTTTGCTGAAATTTTCTAATTGATTTAAGAGCGGCTTTTTCATTTTCCTTTGCATTTCGCAGTTTATTTTTCAGATTTACACGTTCTACTCTGGCATTTTGGAGGGCTGTGTTTTGCTTATTTAATTGTTCTTCAATCAGCTTTAATTCTTCTTTTTTGTCACCAATTTTATTATCCAGATCGGTAATTTGATTTTGTAATTTTTCCAGTCCGGGCGAATCAGTTTTCAGTTTATTTTTGAAATTTTTGATAGTGACTTTCAGATTAACTCGTTTTTCATTCCAGCTTTTCAACTCCGTATCAAGACGGTAGATTTTATTATCCAATTGGTCCTTTTGTTTTTCATTTTTTCTAATCTGATTTTTAGTTTTTTCGATACTTGAAGACAGATTTTGCAGCTTGTTTTTAATCTGCTTTTTACGCTGGTTTAATGTACTAAGTTCACCTTCCAGATCTTCATGTTCAAAACTGAGTTGATCATATTGTTTTTCAAATTCATTCAATTGGTCTTCTCTTCCCACTAACAGATTACCAGAAGCCTGTTCTCCCCCTGTCAAAAATCCGTTATTGCTGATCCGGCCCTGTTCAGTTACCAGAACCTTATTGTCAAAATCTGGAGATTTTACCAGTTCATCAAAATTCTGATCATCACAAAAATAGACATCGGAAAAAATGAAATTTTTGATAGGTTTCATTTCATTCCGGCATTTCACCTGAGGAGCGAGGGCTTCGGCCTCATTGATTTGACCATTCTGCATTTTGCCATTTATCTTCAGATTCATAGGTATAATTGTAACCCGGCCTTTATCCATTTGTTCCAGTTTTTTGATGCTCTTGAGCGCAGCCTGCTTGTCTTCTGCTACAATTAATTCTGAAAGGTCAGAGAGATAGGCTTCAATGGCCTGGTAGTATTTTTGATCTGTATAAATCAATTCTGACAGTGCCCCTTTGATGCCCGGAAAATCATCACGATTATCGAGGATAAATTTTACAGCCGGTTCAAAGCCTTCTTTATTCTGAATCAATTCACTGTAAAAATCTATTTTATT
>JAIPJV010000014.1 GCA_021734005.1 Fidelibacterota bacterium | reverse complement strand
TTTTTTACATAAGTGGAATCTAAAATTATATTTATCATGTAATTAACTACTACTTTGGAAGGAGTCATGAATTAATCAGGTTGAAATCAGAAAATTAAAATCCAGTTTGCCATATTAAATTAAAACTGTGGAATTATTCCTGATGTCCTGTTTTTTCATCAAATAACAATTTTTTTATAAAATTCTGGGTCTTACCAAAAAAAGCCATTTTAGAGACTATTTTTTCGGCCCCCTGGTCAAGATATTTTTGCTGGATTTCCTCATCCAGATCGTCGGCAATGCAGATAACTCTAAGGTCTTCAAATTCTGATTTGATTTTTCTCAAGGTTTTAAGACCTGACCAACCTGGCAACTCATGTTTGACAATTAGCACATCGATATCCTTGTGCCGTACTCTTTCCAGAGCCATCTCCCCGCTAGAAACGCCGAGAACATTATGCCCATTATCAAGAAAGATGTCCTTGATCGCAGAACGAAATACTTTTCGATCATCAATAATTAAAATGCAGTTTTCCATATAATTCTCCACAGATCTAATCAATATCAAATCAAGATTAAATTAATTTAACTAACAAATCAAGTATTATTCGGTAAGATTTATTTTTAGCCTGATAAAACAGGGCTAGTTATCTTCAGCAGACTCTATTTTTGCTTTACAATCGGGGCACAAAGCGGGGTTGAATTTCATATCAGAATGCTTGGCAATATATTCTTCCACCTGTTCATAATAACCGGCATCATTTCTGATCTTTTTGCAATTACTGCAAATAGGGATCAAGCCTTTCAGAGTCTTGATATGCAACTTCTTTTTGTAAAGGTAGATCGTCAGAACAATTATCAAAACAAATAGAACAGCCAAAGAGATCATCAAATATTGCCAGTTTCGAGCCCGCTCTAATTTTAATTGATGAATTTTGTTCTCTCGAATCAGTTTTTTGCTTTCCACATTCTGCTGGTCGATTTTATGCTGTAATTGCAAAGAAGCCACTCTGCGAGAAACTTTCTGGCTAAAAAGGCTGTCTTGAATCGCTATATGCCGCTTATAAAGTTGGCGGGCCTTCTTATAATTCTTTCTATCAGCACCTATTTGGGCCATCTTTTTCAATATTTCGCTCTGTGTAATTGGCATATTCCGATTTTCAGCAAGAATCAGACTTTCTTTTAAATATTCTAGTGCAGATTCCTGGTCACCCCTGGCACTGGCAATATAGCCCAGATACTTGAGGTTAGTTTCAGAACCAGAAGGAGTCTCGCTTGTTTGTCTGATATTTAGAGCCTTGCGCATGAATTTTTCAGCTTTGTCATATTGCTGCAGATCATAATAACATTTTCCTACACCTGTGAGAGCATCAGCAATACTGGACTGAGGCCCTCTTTTGCGGCGCATGACCAGAGTTTTAAGAGAGTAACCCATACCTTTTTCAGGTTCTCCCCTCAATCTGTAAATATCACCGAGTTGATTATAGCAGAGCATAATTCCAGTGCTATCGCCATTGGCCTGAGAAATTTTTTGATAAACTTGCAATGATTTCTGGATGCTTCCCAGAGCTTTATCATAGTCTCCCAAACGTTTATAAAGAAGTGTCAAAGAAAAATTGAGCCAGGCCTGGCCTTCCTGATAATCGGCTTTTTGATAATGGTCACGGGCTTTCAGAAAATAATCAATAGCCTTCTGATATTCTCCCACCCGGCTAAAAAGATTACCAAGATTGTTGTAGGATTTGCCAATATCAATATGGTTATTTAATTGCGAGTTAATCTTCAGAGCCTGTCCAAAATATTGGCGGGCTTTGTACTGATCATCGAGCAACCAGTGAGCATTACCCAGTAAATTCATGGTTCTGCCCATTCCAGTTGAATCCTGAATCTGCCGCCGAATTTTCAATGATGATTCCAGATAAATTTTGACAGTATCCATTTCACCCCAGCGATAGAATAAATAGGCCTGATCGTAAAGAGCCTTACCCAGTAATAATGAATCCCGGTGCTGTTGCGCTTTTTGGACTGCTTTTTTGGCAAAATATTTGGCGCTATCCCGATCTGAAGCAAAATATTGATTCGATTTTTCGAGTAAAAATTGGATTTGCTCTTCATAGGATTGGCTCTGGCTTGGGCTGGCAAAAAGTACTTCAAACCTAGGAAAAATGATTATAACAGAAACGACCAACCAAAATGTTTTTACTAAAAACAGGTCAAATATTTTTCTCCAGAAAAAAGTAATATTTATTTTTTTATAATTTTTCATGAATTGTTTCTATTTTTCGAATTCGTATATTCTGGATAAAGTTCCTCCATACATTCCGGGCAAATACCATGACTGAATCGAGCATCAGAATGTTCGGAAACATATTGTTCGACATGTTCATAATAGCCTTCATCATTGCGAACTTTTTTGCAATTGGGGCAAATGGGAATTAGTCTTTGTAGAGTTCTGATCTGAAGTTTTTTTCGATAAATATGGATAGTAAAAATTATTCCTGAAATAACAAATACAATCACTACAATAAGAAGATAAAGCCGGGTCCGAAATCGGGCCAGTTTCAATTCCTTGACTTTATTTTGCCGGGTTAATCTTTCATTGATCCGGGATTGTTGGTCGAGCCGATTTTGCAATTGAATTGAAGCTACTTTTTTGGAAACCTCTTTACCCAGCAACTCCCGTTTTATTTTTACATATTCCTGATAACTTTTCCAGGCTTTTTTGTGGCGTCCCTGTTTTTTATACACTGCTGACATCTGCTTTAATATGTCACTTTCAGAATTGTGCTGGTTGGCATCCCGGGCTATACTCAGAGCCTTTTGGAGTAAGGACAGGGCCTGGTTATAATTATTTCCCTGAATGGCAATATAGGATAAAAATTTCAGATTGGTGTCCCGACCTTTTTTAATTTTGGCCTCTTTTTTATATTGCTGGGATCGCTGGAAATATTGCCGGGCTTTTTCATATTTCTCCAGATAGTAATAAGTTTGACCAACTCCGGCAAATCCATCCGCAATTGCTGCTTTTACGCCTGTTCTCTTTCTCAATTCAAGAGCTTTGAAATGGTATTCGAGGCCTTTTTCGGGCTGATCCATCAAATTATAAATATCTCCGAGCTGACCATAGCAGATCATTATCCCGGAACTATCTTTGTTCTCTTTCACCAATTTTTTGTATATACCGAGTGCCGTATTTATTGATTTCAGAGCGCTATCATAATCTTCCAATTTTTTGTACAACAGAGTAAGAGAAAAATTAAGCCAGGCCAAACCTTCCGTGAAATCTGCTTTTTGATAATGTTCCCGGGCTTGCAGATATAGACTAATGGATTTTTGATAATTGCCCCATTGCCGGGCTACATTAGCCAGATTGTTGAGGGAGCGGCCTATTTCACGATGATTATTCAAATTCTGTTGAATTTCCAGGGCTTTTTCATAATAGTTTTTGGCTTTTACCTGCTGATTCTGAAACCAGACAGAATTTCCCAATCTATTAAAGGCACGGCCAATACCCGCAGAATCTTGAATTCGACGGCTAATTTTTAGTGATTTTTGAAGATATTTTTGGGCTGTTGGCTGTTCTCCCCAGCGATAGTGTAGATAACCTAAATTATAAAATGCATCGCTTTTACCTTTGTCCAGATTATTTTGATTGGCCAATTTGAGAGCTTGCCTGGACAGGTCTAGAGCTGAGTCACGGGATGAATTCAAATAGAGAGAAGCGCTGTCAATTAGAGCGGCGATTTTCCGGTCAACCGCAGAATTTTTACCAATATTCTGCTGCCCGGAATCCGCATAAATTATATTATAAGATATTGCCAATATGATTAATAATATCGGAAGTGTTTTACCAGGCTTTTTTATTTTTATATTAGCAATCATTGTCCTTGTAGCCATCTAGTGAACTGTATTTTATTTGGATAGGTTCTCTTGATGCTAACATATCTAAATATATTAGCAAAATTGTTAGTAATTATAACTCGTCTTTAACCTGATCAAAAAATTAATCGGTATATTTACAAAAGTAATTGTTCAGATTGGTTGGAAAATGTATGAAGTAAAATCGAAATAGGCAACAATTACCAATAAATATTTTTCTGATTGCGCTGGAAATACTCTATGAACTAAGCACAGAATATAGATCCATCAGATCCTGATCCAGAGGTTTTTTCTTTTCCCACGACTCTGGTAATGGAATGGTGTTCAGGCTGTTATCTTTCCACCCGACCATAATATCCTCCTGACCGCTCAGAGATTCTTTGACAGCATGGAAACCCAATCTGCTGGCTAAAACCCGGTCAGTAGCAGTAGGACTTCCGCCTCTTTGGGTGTGTCCCAGAACACATACATGGCTTTTAATATTGTAGGCTTCTTTGACTTTATTGGCGATTGTATTAGCATTACCCAGATCATCTCCTTCAGCTACAACTATCAAGCTGCTTTTTTTACCGGCTTTTGACCAGGTTTTGATCTGTTCACCCAGTTTTTTCAAATCACTCTTGGTTTCCGGCACGAGAATTTCCTCAGCACCACCACAAATACCAACTTCCAGGGCAATAAAGCCAGCATTACGGCCCATCACTTCTACAATAAATAATCTATTGTGGGAAGCGGCGGTATCACGAATTTTGTCAATAGAATTTAATGCTGTTGTTACAGCTGTATCATAACCAATTGTCAAATCTGTTCCATAAATATCATTGTCGATAGTAGCAGGAATTCCAATCACAGGTATCCCTTGCTCTTCATATAAATAATGGGCACCGTGAAAGCTACCGTCTCCACCAATTACTATCAGAATTTCGACATTCCACTCTTTCAGCATTTCAGCAGCCCGTCTGCGTCCTGATTTATGTTTAAAAGTTTCACTGCGGGAAGTTTTGAGAAAAGTTCCACCTTTCTGAATAATATTACTTACAGAATGGCGATTGAGCGGCATTAATTCTCCATTAATCAAGCCTTCATATCCCCCATATATACCAAAGATAGAATGTCCTTCATGGAGAGTAGTACGAACTACCGAACGCACACAGGCGTTCATACCCGGGGCATCTCCTCCACTTGTCATTACTGCTAACTTTCTTTTATCCATATTTATCTCCTACGAGTATTTATCATATTTACCTCCAAAAATACTAAAAAAATCAGAGTTACTCAAACATAAAAAACTAATTTTATGTAAAGTCTCAGCAATAAGAATTAAGTTTTTTCTGGGTTTAATTATTCCTAATCAAATTAAATTTATGAATTTTGTTGTATTTTTTATAATATGGAGCAGAAAAGATCAAAAGGAGTGAAACTTTATATGAAATGGAAATCGGTTGTATTTGTATTAATTTTCCTCATGAGTTTTAGTTTTGCCGCTGAAACCCGGACATTTCATTTTGATCGCTCCAGGCTGACTTTTCAGCAATATAAAAATTTTGATATTGTTCGATACAAAGACTTTGACAATTTGCAAAAAATGGGCGAACCTGCTTTACCTTTTGACGTTTATCAATATGAATTGCCACCAGGTCTGAAACTTGATAGTATTGCCATAACAATTCACAAAAGTGATACACTGGAGGGCAACTACAATATTTTACCTGGCGACAAACAGTATATTCTTTCCCGTAAAAACATTCAGCCATCCCTGGCCAAATCATCAACCTACTCCTCTCAAACGCCCTTTCCAGATAAAGCTGCTCATTATCAGTCCTCGGGTAATTTAGCCGGAATCAGAATTGCCAGTATCCAGCTATTTCCCATCATCTATCATCCTGCCCAAAAAAAGCTAGAACTGATTCATGAACTTGAGATCAAGCTTTTTCATTCATCGGATGGTAATCTTTCTAAAGCCAGTTCAAAACCTATCAATTCAGATCTAATCCGCAATTTGAAACATATGGATTTAAATAAATCCAGTTTATCTAAAGTACAAACATCTTTTACTCCAGGCCAATATTATTACGTGATCATCACTTCGCAAGACCTTGTTGATGATTTTCGACCTCTTGCAGAATGGAAAACGCAGAAAGGTATGAAGGCTAAAATCGTTACTATTGACTCGATCGAAGCCAATTATCAGGGAGAAGATCTGCCAGCTAAAATCCGCAATTTTATCAAATATGCTCGAGATAACTGGTCTACCTACTGGCTTTTATTAGGAGGTGATACCAATATTGTGCCTCCCCGTTATGCATTTGCCTTTGACAGCGAGGCCAATGGCCCGCCAGATGCCAATGATATTCCCTGTGATCTTTATTATGCTGATCTTGATGGCAGCTGGGATGAAGATCAGGATGGCATATATGGAGAAGTTGATGATAATATTGACATGTATCCTGAGGTTATGGTTGGCCGTGCTCCAGTCGAAAACAGTCAGGAAACTCAGGCCTGGCTCAACAAACTTTTAAAGTATATAAAAAATCCTGATAGAGACAAAACTCTCGATATGTTATTTCTGGCCATGATTCTATGGCATGATCCTTATACCGATTCCAGCATTGGAAAAGATTATATTGATTCAGTATATATTCCAGATCGCTTTGATCCGATTCAAAAATTATACGAAAGCGAAGGAAATGGCAATGTGGAACAGTCCCTCGATGCCATTAACCAGGGTGTCAACATAATCAATCACGATGGCCATGCCTGGTACACAACTATGGGAGTTGGTGCAGGAGAATATCTCACTATTGAGGATATGGATAATTTGACAAACGAGACAATTCATCCTATTCTGTATTCGATTGGATGCTGGCCAGCCGCTTTTGATCGGGATTGCATTGCCGAACATTTTCTTACTAATCCAGATGGAGGCGGGGTTGCTTTCGTAGGAAATTCCCGCTATGGTTGGGGAAGTCCCGGTAATCCCTTATTTGGTTATTCCAACCGATTTGACCGGGCCTTTTTTAAGGAACTCATTGAAGACAAAAACCCGATAACCGGATTTGCTTTTTATTTTGCCAAAAGCAAGTATGTTCCTTTTTCCTGCCAGGAAAATGTTTACCGCTGGTGCCAGTATGAGTTGAATTTATTAGGTGACCCGGAAATGGCAGTTTGGATCGACACTCCCAAAGAATTTGACATTAGTATATCGCAACCCTTTTCCTATGGTAAGAATAAAACCAAAATCACCGTGACCCGCAATGACAAAGCGCTTAGATCTGTTGCAGTATGTCTGATGCAGGAGAATGGTATTTATGAACGCGGCTACACCTCATCAGATGGCCAGGTTGAGTTTGATTTCGAAATAGACCAGATTGATTCTGTAATAATGACAGTTACAGATAAGGGATATATTCCTCTTCAAAAGAAATATCCGATCAGTGTTAATAAGCCCTATATCATAGTTGATAGTCTGATTTATCCCAATCTTGCTTCCGAAGAGATTTTAGAACAAAGATCAAATCTAGGTCTAATTATCCAAAATGTAGGCGAAGAAAATGCCACTTCCATCCAGGGTAAAATAACCTCGCTATCCTCAAATTTTCAAATAATTGACTCAACTTACTCTATCACAAATCTACAGCCCGGAAAAAGCACGGTAATTGAAGACTCAATTAGTTTTATCCTTTCAAAATTTCCAGAAGATGATGAAAATTTCATTTTGCAGCATAGCTGGAGAATATCGGACCAGGAGAAAGGTCAGGAGAAACTCGTAATTCAGGCCAATGTTTCTCAACCTCGCTATTACTCCTCCTATCTTACCTATAATAGAGAAAAATATAAACCCATCCTAAATGTTGTAATTTATAATAGCAAAGAATTTAACGGCTATTTTACTCTGAGAAGTCTTTCTGATCAGGTAACCATTCTGGATACATCAAAATCCATTAATTATCTTGAACCTTTTAAAATGGATACCAGTTCTTTTGAATTCCAAATTGATGAAAATATAGAACTTCCAGCCTTTCCAGAGATCATGATTACATTTTATCAGCCTGGAATTCCTGCAATAAGGGACACCTTTAATCTCGAATTAGGAGATTTTGGCTTTTTTGATGATATGGAAGAAGGGACCGAGGACTGGACAATCTCAGGAGAAACTGACGTGTGGCACCTTTCAGACCGAAGAGCATTAAGTGGCCAGTATTCCTGGCATGCTGGAAAAACATCCGGTGATGGCTACAGGCCTAATTTGGATAGCAATTATCTTGAGACCAAGCCTATTACTGTAGCTGAGGGCTCAGAACTTTATTTTCTAGCCTGGTATGAATTCCCAAACTATGGAACTGATGGAATGTATGTTCAGATCAAGAGCGGTAACAAATGGAAAACTCTAGATTTCATAGGAAGTGGAGGAGCTCTAGGAACATTACCAACCAGGAGCAACTGGGTTACATACCATTATAAATTAGAAGGCCACCTCAACCCTGGTGAGGTTACCAGAGTTCGTTTTATTATGCAAAGTGACGAAGCCGATTCTACCGAAGGGATTTATATTGACGATGTCCAGATTTATGGGGCGCCCTACCAAAACATTATAGATGAGATAAAAAAACCGGAAGAGTTTAAACTTCATGCTAATTATCCCAATCCTTTCAACATCTCTACTAGTTTTCCTTTTGAACTTCCTGAATCCAGTGATGTCACTGTTGAAATCTATAATTTAAAAGGAGAAAAGATCAACACTATTAAGGAAACAAATCTGCCCAGCGGCTATCATACAATTACCTGGCAGGCTTCTGATCTTAGTTCTGGCATCTATTTTTATCGAATAATAGCCGGTAATAAAAGCAAAATAGGGAAATGTGCTCTGCTTAAATAGATCAGTTTAAATTTTGCATATAGCAATTTGCAGATGTAATGTCCGATAAATAGTAACATAAGATAAGTGTCTACTATTATTAAAAAAATAGAAAACACAATTTTATTTTCACTTGCATTGCCTATTATATTGAATAAAGATATATTTATAATCGCGATTTTTACGAATAAATTTCTATTATTGGAAATCGCTAAATAATTGAAAAAAAAAAGATAAAGAAGAACTTTGGAAGAGTTCAATATTATTAACTGCCGATGGAATCGGTAGAAAGGAATAACCGAGCAAAACTGCAGGCGGGATTCGGTAAGAAGGATGACGCTTTCAAGCTCCGGGTTCCACCCGGAGTTCCTCACATAGAACCAAATTTGTGGTTCTAGTTTGTTGCAATTAAGTATCTAAAATCTCATAATAATCTTTGGATTAAACTAGTTTACAGTAATTATCAAAACAATTTCAACCGTAAATATTTCAGCAGTTTTCATAAAAAAACAACACCAGACAAAACTTTTGCAAATCGGTATAATATTTAATTAGCAGTCGGCAATTTCTCTGTTTTAAAAAATAATAGTCCAAATATTAATAATTCCCCGCCAATTCAACCATCATTCAATAAATCTAGAAAAATAAATAAATTTCCTAAAAAATGAAATTGGAGATATTATTTTCGCTGAATAATAAATAAATTTCAGGCGATTTGCAGGATTGGATCGGGAGAAATATTAGTTATTTGAAGACAATTTTTTATAAATGGGGGTATAAAATCTTGAAATTGTGGCAAATTAACTTCAATTTAATTTCTGTATAACAACTGGTATTGTTTTTGTTTTCAATAATTAAAGACAAAGTTTTATCGAATAATTCAAAACAAACAAGATAAAGGAGTAAGTCATGGAACACAAAAAACTTTTTATTCCAGGGCCGGTAGATGTGAGACCGGAAGTACTGGAGGCCTTTTCAACTCCCATGATTGGGCACAGATCAAAAGAAGCCACAGAACTTCAAAAACGAATTTCCGAGAAATTGCAAAAAGTTTTCTACACTGATAACCAAATACTGCTTTCTACATCTTCAGGATTAGGACTTATGGAAGCGGCTATGCGTTCATTGACCACCAAGAAAGTGGCTGTTTTTTCGATTGGTGCCTTTGGCAACAAATGGGCTGACATTGCCAAACGGAATAACATTCCCTACGATCTGATTGAAATTGACTGGGGTGATCCGGTTACACCTGAGATAGTGGAAGAATATCTTTCCAGCGGTGAATACGATGTTTTTACCTGCCAGCATAATGAAACTTCCACCGGTGTCACCAATCCTCTCAAGGAAATCGCCAAAGTCAAAGAAAAATATCCTGATGTAATGTGGCTGGTTGATGCTGTTTCTGCTGCTGCCGGAATTAAAGCAGAAATTGACAACTGGGGCATTGATTTTTTCCTGGCTTCCACTCAAAAAGCACTGGGACTGCCTCCTGGATTTTCTGTAGCTGCTGTTTCTGACAAGGCTTTCAAACACGCTGAAAATGTTAAATATCGCGGTCGCTATTTTGACATTCTCCTGATCAAAAAATACGTTGATAAAAAGCCCTACCAATATGTATCCACTCCTTCTTTGCCACACATGTTTGCTCTTGACAAACAGCTCGATTACATTATTGATGAAGAAGGAATTGAAAACCGTTTTGCCCGTCATAAAAAACTAAGAGATATTACTCACCAATGGATCAAAGATAACGGTTTTGAATTTTTTGCCAAGAAAGGCTATCGCTCAGCAACTGTATCTACTGTAAAGAACAACCGAGAAATTCCAGTTCTGGAATTGAAAGAAAAAATGGCTGAGCGTGGCTATGCTATGGCTCCAGGATATGGAAAACTGAAAACAGAGACTTTCCGGATTGCTCATATGGCTGATCGTCAGGTTGATGAACTTGAAGAATATCTGGATGCTTTAACAGAAGAAATAGAAAAGCTATAAAACCCGTGAATGTGGATCTCGGGTAATAATAGGAGCGGAGTCAAGATACTATTGGCTCCGTTCTTTTTCCGGGAGACTTTACCCGCTTATTTTTTTTTGAATGGGTTAAAAATTTAACCTGCAATTTTACCGGTAGCAGGTTGAAAAATCTTTAATAATTATTCTAAAATGGGAGGTGCTATGAAGATATTAGTAAATGATAATATTAGTGATAAAGGAATCGAAATTCTAGAAGATCAGGGCTACGAACTAACCCAGCATCATTATGAAAAAGATGAACTAATGGATGTTCTGCCTGACTATGATGCTATTATTATTCGTTCAGCAACAAAAGTCCGCGAAGACTTGATCGACAAGTCCAATCTCAAAGTGATCGCCCGGGCAGGCACAGGTATCGACAATATCGATCACGAATATGCCCGCTCAAAAGGCATTCAAGTATTAAATACACCGGGCGCTAATTCTGCCTCAGTTTCTGAACTGGTTTTCGCTCATATGTTTGCTTTGGCCCGCTATATTCCACAGGCCAATATTACAATGCGGAAAGGCGAATGGAATAAGAAACAGTATCGCGGCATTGAATTGGCTGGCAAAACTCTGGGTATTATGGGCTTTGGGAAAATCGGTGAGATTACTGCCAAAATGGCTCTTGGCTTTGGCATGAATGTAGTTGCCTATGACATTGCTGATATTGATACTGATCTGGATGTTGAATTCAAGAGTAAAGAAGAGGTTCTCAAAGAATCTGATTTTCTAACCCTTCACGTTCCTTCCATGGACGAACCTTTTATCACTGCTGAAGATATGAAGACTATGAAAAATTCTGCTTATCTGGTTAATTGTGCTCGTGGTGGCGTTGTAGACGAAGATGATCTTCTTGCTGCTCTTGATAATGGTGATATAGCTGGTGCAGGAGTTGATGTTTACGTTGACGAACCTACCGATAATGAAGATCTGGTTAATCATAAAAAAGTTTCCGTCACGCCTCACATCGGCGCAGCTACTTATGAAGCCCAGGATAGAGTTGGAATTCAAATAGCAGAAAAATTGATCGATGCTTTGGAAAATTAATAATAACTAAATATCAGGTGAAATAATGGTAAAAATTAAAGGCTTAAAAGCATTTCGGCCAAAACCAGAATTATGCGAAAAGATTGCTTCCAAACCCTATGACGTTCTCAATTCTCAAGAAGCCCGGGAAGAAGCGCAGGGCAACCCCTATTCTTTCTTGCATGTAGTCAAATCTGAAATCGATCTGCCCGAAGATATTGATCCTTATGATGAGCGAGTATATCAGAAAGCGGCTGAAAATCTGGAGAAAATGAAAGAAGAAAATTGGCTGATTCAGGAAGACAGGGAAGCTCTCTATCTTTATCGGCAAATAATGGATGGGCATGAACAATATGGCCTGGTCGTAGATGCCAGTGTTCAGGACTATCTGGACGGCAAAATCAAAATCCATGAACTGACCCGGGAGAAGAAAGAAAAAGACCGGATAAATCATGTAAAAACAACTAATGCCAATACAGGACCTGTCTTTTTAACCTATCGTGCTCAGGACGAAATCGATTCAATCGTCGAAGAAGTTGCTCAATCCGATCCGACCTATGATTTTACTGCCGAAGATGGTGTTCAGCATACTTTATGGACTATCAAAGATGAGAATAAAATTGACTCCCTGGTCGATCATTTTGAACAGATTCCCTACACCTATGTTGCTGATGGTCATCATCGTTCCAAATCCGCTGCCATGGTTGGTGAAATGCGCAAAGAAGAGAATCCCGATCATACAGGCGATGAAGAGTACAACTGGTTTTTGACTGTTTTATTCCCCCATGAGCAGCTTCAAATCCTGGATTACAATCGTGTTGTCAAAGATCTAAACGGTCTCTCAGAAGAAGAATTCATTGGCAAAATAGAAGAAAACTTCACAGTTCAGGAAGCTGCCAATCAAAAAGCAGCCAAACCAGCCAGCAAACATAATTTCGCAATGTATCTTGATGGAGAATGGTACACACTGACGACCCATGAAGGCAGTTTTGATGATAGCGATCCTGTAGAAAGGCTCGACGTTTCTATCCTTCAGAATAATTTGCTAACACCTTTGCTTGATATTGGTGATCCCAGAAAAGATACACGGATTGATTTTGTTGGTGGTATTCGCGGTTTGGATGAACTCGAAAAACGGGTGGATTCAGGGGAAATGGAAGTTGCTTTTGCTCTTTACCCAACTTCTATTGAAGAACTTATGGATATTGCCGATGCAGAAAAATTGATGCCACCCAAATCAACCTGGTTTGAGCCCAAATTACGAAGTGGTTTGATTGTTCATGATCTGGAATAGAATTTACATATAAAATCAGTTATAAATTTAGAAAGGGGCAATACGAATATTGCCCCTTTTTTATTTCTGAATTATTACAATCTGTATTTATTTTAACGGCTAAAAGCTATAATTAGATTAGAAGAAATCAACATAATGAAGCGTGATTTCGCGCTCAACGGATTCAATCTGTTCCCTGGTCATCAAGATATCCCGAAAATCGATCTCAAAGTGAAAATGTTCAAACATTAACCAGCGGACACCAGCGCTGAGATAACCATGATCCAGAGCAAATTTATGGTCCTGGTCATCATTTAGAGCAGCATCATATTCCACCATTAGTGTGATTTCAGGATTGATCGCCTTGTCAATCCCCAGATAAAAAGAAGGGTCGTCATCTTCAGCATTTTCAATAGGATTGTAATTTATGCCGCCATGAAGACCAAGGTTGCCCAGAAAATTAAAATTGCGGCTTACTGTCAAAAAGAGGCCTTTGGCTTTCATTTCATATCTGTCCAGGGAGTCAACATAAGCACCGCGCCCCCGGGAGTCAAAACCAAGCAGAAAGGCGGGCATTGCGGCTGTCTCTTCAAAAACACGATATTTTAAGGAAGCCTCCGGACGTTTTCCCCATTCAACCTTCTCATTGCCAATTATTCGGGAAGCACTATAGGAGACACCGAGCATAAGCCGGTCGGTCAGACCAACCTGAATGCCGGATGAAATTCCGCCGTCATGGAAGAGATTAAGGTCAACCATATAAGAACCTCCCGGCAAGATACCGGCAGTTGGAACAGTCACCAGCTTTGGTGGCTGGGGATAGCTGGGCGATTTTTGCCCCAATGAAAGTGACATTACGAGCAAAATTACTACGGGAATCAATCTTGTTTTGTTTGCAATCATTATATCACCCCTATTAACTTAAATTGTTGTTTGACTATGTTAATTTAATATTCTAAATTTTTAATCAGAAGAAAAGATTAATGTTATTTTAATATTTAGAGTGGAGCTGAGATGAGAAATTATGGAATAATATCAATTATCGTTGGCCTCCTGTTGCTAGTTTTGAAGGGACTTCCGGAATGGTTGATCACCCTGATTGGCTTACTTGTAATCGTCTTTGGTCTCTTTGCTACCTTCAATCCTGAAGCCGCTAAAGAGCTGATAAGCAAACTCAATATTAACAAAAAAGACGAAATTTAATAATTTTTCCCTTAATTCTAAAATAGTGGTGGATCTAACTAATGCCTATTTATGAATTCAAATGTAATGATTGCGGAAATGAATTTGAGGAGCTAGTTTCGATTTCTCAATTGAACGATAATAATATTTCCTGTCCCGAATGTGGAGAGAAAAATGTAAAGAAACAGATATCGACTCCTTCTATTGGCGGCAGTCAAGGCAGTTCCTGCAGTAGCGCTCCCTCAGGTTCGGGCTTTACATGAGGCTAGGCAATTAAATCCGGCAGTTGCCGGATAAGTTTATATTCTTTTTAACCAGCACACCCCATAAATCAATTATTTTGACTTAAGTTTTACTGCTGTCCCATAAGCCAGCAGTTCAGCAGCACTCTGCATAACAGGCGACGTTACAAAACGCATACAAACAATGCCATCAGCTCCCAATTCTTCCGCTTCTTCGATCATCCGATCAATAGCCTGTTCTCGGGCCTCTGCCATCATTTTTGTGTATTCACGAACTTCGCCACCAACCAGATTGCGCAGACCAGCCATAATATCTTTACCAACATGGCGGGCCCGAATTGTATTTCCTCTAACCAGATCCAGAGTTTCAGTGATTTCATAATCTGCAAATTCATCCTGAGTAGTTAAATGCATAATCCCTCCAATAATTATTTGTCAATATTTTTTGAGTAATAGTCATCTTCCTTGCTTTCCAATCGCTCTTTGAGCACCTTAATAAATAGAAGTCCAAAGCCAAGCAGAGCTACAATGCCAATCAAACCAACGGGAAAAGCCGATATCATGCCCATAAATATTGCGCCTATCCAGACCAGCAAAACAATTATTAGTAAAACATAACCTGTTTTTTCCATATTTCCCTCCTTCTCAGATTATTATAAAACCAAACTATGGAAATTCAGTTTGGGTGATGCTATCAAACTTTTCGAAAATGGGATCTTTTATTTATCATCAACAATTTTCAATCCCAGTTCCTTTAATTGTTTAGGGTCAATTTCCTGAGGGCAACCGGACATCAAAGATGAAGCGCTGGTAGTTTTTGGAAAAGCAATAACATCCCGAATATTATCTACACAGGCCAAAATCATGACCAGGCGATCAAAACCGATTGCTATACCACCGTGAGGTGGAGATCCATAAGACAAAGCCTTGAGGAGAAAGCCAAATTTTTTCTCATATTCTTCCTTACCTATATTAAGAGCCTGAAACATTCGTTTTTGATCTTCTACTGTATGATTACGGATGCTGCCGCCACCAACTTCATAGCCATTAATGACAATGTCATAGGCCCGGGCTTGAGCCTTTTCAGGTGCATCATCAAGCTTATCTCTATCGTCATCGACTACCGAAGTAAAAGGATGGTGGGTAGCCAGGTAGCGTTCCTGGTCTTCATCCCATTCCATAAGAGGAAATTCAGTAATCCAGACCGGTTTGAAGCCATCTTCAAGCAATTCCAGACGATTGGCCAGCTCATTCCGCAAATGGCCTA
>JAIPJV010000013.1 GCA_021734005.1 Fidelibacterota bacterium | reverse complement strand
CGAACATTAGAAACAAAAAGTATACAAAATTTATATTTTGCCGGTCAAATTAATGGAACTTCAGGGTATGAAGAAGCTGCTGCTTTAGGTCTTATTGCGGCTATAAATTCATATTTAAAACTCGACAATCAAGATCCATTTATTCTTGACCGCTCTGATGCCTATATTGGGGTCTTGATTGACGATCTTATTACAAAAGATCCTCGCGAACCCTATCGAATGTTTACAAGTAGAGCAGAGCACAGATTAATACTTCGTTTTGATAATTCTGATCGAAGATTATACAAGCATTCTCAGAGAATTGGAATTGTACCAGACTCTTTTATAAAAAGAGTAGAAAACAAGGTTAATTTTCTAGATAATTTTATTAATTACTCAAAAGACAATTATTTTAGTCCCGATCAAATCAATCCAATTTTACAAGAAAACAATTCCAGTACAGTAAATAATGGTATTAACATTAATAGATTACTTAAGAGACCTGAAATCAACCTATCTGATATCATTGCTCTCTTACCTGATAACTATCGAAAACAGTTTAATAAACATTCTGACTATATCAACCAGGCTGAAGTTGATATAAAATACGAAGGATACATCAAAAGGAATCAGAAATTAATTAACCAGATGAAAAAATATGAGCATGTCAAAATTCCGGATAATATAGATTTTAGTCAAATCGATACTTTAAAAAAAGAGTGTGTTGAAAAGTTGAATAAGATTAAACCTGAAACACTTGCTCAAGCATCTCGAATATCAGGAGTTACACCATCAGATGTAACTTCAATAATGATCTATTTAAAGAAATAATTGGTTTCACGTGAAACATTTCCCTCAATTTTTAGAGAAATATTTTCAAAACATAACAGATATTTCTTCCTATCAAAATTTTTATAGAGCAATAAATACATCTAACAACATTCACATATCAGGTTTTAACCTTAGTTCTTTTGCAATTTTTTTATACGACCTCTACTATAGAAAAGATTATGATCTCTTAGTACTATGTTCAGAAGATAAAATAGCTGAAAAATTAAGAGACGACCTTGATTATTTTTTCAATCAGGACAAAACAGGTTATTTACCCAAAATTGATAGCAATAATAAAGGTAGAGATGTTTCTGAGAATGAATCATTTTTCTATAATGATGTAAAAAACAAATTACTTGATTCATCAAACTATTTATACATCAGTGAGATTTCCGGATTAAATATTAATTTTCCATCGCGCAAATCGCATAATCAAAACAGACTTTATATAGAGAACCATGCAGAAATAAACCGTGATGATTTTATTAATGAATTATACTCATTTGGCTACAACCGAGTAGAACAAACAACTTTTCCAGAAGATTTTTCTGTTAGAGCATCGATCGTAGATATTTTTATTCCAGGCTATTCTTTTCCATATAGAATTGAATTTTTCGGTGATACTATTGATTCATTAAGAAAATTTGATCCTGAAGATCAAAAGACAAAAGATATTGTAAATAGTGTAGAAATTTTTCCATTACCCAATTCTGAAATCAATACAGAAAACAAAGCAACCATCACAGATCATTTAGAAACAGATAAAAGTTTGGTAATCTATTTCGATTTTGACAATATTGATGAACACTTTAATGATAGTTTGAAAGATTTTAAAAAGATTTATAGACATAATATTTATTCCCAAAAAATTGATTTTCCATTCTTTGAAGTTGACATACAGGATAAAAATTTAAAAGGTTTAAGAACATATATAGAGCATCAATCAAAAGATAGTTCCAGCTTTGTGATTTTTAGTTCCCGTGATAAACAGGTTGAAAGACTGCGCCATATATTTCACGAATCAAAAATAAAAATTCAGAAAGGATATTTTTCTTCAAGTTTTTATTTTAAAGAAAAAGATATATACTTTATTTCAGAAAATGATGTGCTTTCCCACGCCTATCGGACAAGGTTAAAAAATAAACGGCTTCCTTCAGATATTGATGTAAAAGAGGTTGATATTGGGGATATTACGCCTGGGGATTATATGGTCCACGTAGATTATGGAATTGGACAATTTGAGGGTTTGGACAAAGTTGATGCTTTCGGCACAACGACTGAATGTCTTAAACTTGAGTACAGAGGTGATTCAATTGTCTATGTGCCAATGGAAAAATTGCACGATGTAAAAAAATATCGTAATACTGGAGAAAATCCACCCCGGGTTACAAAGTTACACAGTGGAGAATGGGAACGTAAAAAATCAAAAACTAAAAAGTCAGCTGAAAAAATCGTTGATGAATTGATTACTTTATATTCGATAAGAAAAAATGCTGAAGGTTATAAATTTTCAAACGATGATGAACTCCAAATAGAAATGGAATCAGAATTTCCCCATCAGGAAACACCCGATCAAATTCAGGCTACAGAAGAAATTAAAGATGATATGGAATCTGATCAACCAATGGATAGATTGCTTTGTGGGGATGTTGGTTTTGGAAAAACTGAAGTTGCCATAAGAGCAGCTTTTAAAGCCGTGCTTAATAAAAAACAGGTTGCTATTCTCGTTCCTACAACTATTCTGACTGACCAGCACTATAGTTCTTTTAAAGAAAGATTACAAAATTATCCGATTATAATTGAAAAATTATCCCGGTTTGTAACTAAAAGTAAACAAAAACAGATAATCGATGATATTGAAGAAGGTAATTTAGATATTGTAATTGGTACCCACCGATTACTTTCCGGGGATATTGAATTTAATGATTTAGGTTTATTAATAATTGATGAAGAACATCGTTTTGGTGTAAAAAATAAAGAAAAAATTAAAAATGTTAAAAAGAATCTTGATGTATTATCATTGACTGCGACTCCGATTCCTAGAACTTTACAATTTTCTCTGATTGGCGCTCGTGATTTTTCTCAAATAAATACACCACCAAAATTCCGGCTTCCTATTGTCACAGAAATAATAAATTTTGACAGAGATTTTATTAGAGAGCGAATTAATTTTGAATTAAATAGAAACGGTCAGGTCTATTTTGTCCACAATCGGATTAAAACAATTAAAGCAGTAACTACTAAAGTTCATTCTATTGTTCCAGAAGCATCTATTGATTATGCCCATGGTAGAATGAAGGAAAAAAGACTTGAAAAAACCATCAATTCATTTATTAATAATGAATTAGATATTTTAGTAACCACATCAATAATAGAATCGGGAATTGATATTCCCAATGTAAATACAATGTTCATAAATAAGGCCCATAATTTTGGTCTTGCTCAATTGTATCAATTACGCGGCAGAGTTGGTCGCTCCAATAGAAGAGCATTTTGTTATTTAATTGCACCTAAAATGAAGAAATTAAATGATAGCGCTATTAAAAGATTGAATACTATTAAAAGATATACATCACTAGGATCAGGATATAATATTGCATTGAGTGATATGGAGATCAGGGGAGCGGGCAATTTATTTGGAGTAGAGCAGAGTGGAAATATTCAAAAAATTGGTTATGATCTTTATGTCAAAATTCTTCAGGATACTTTTGAAGATAAGAAGGAAGCCATTTCTGATGCCATAAATATTCAAGATAAGAAAGAAAAATCCAAGCCGACTGAATCGGTCAAAATTATCAGTCCATATTCGGCTTTGATTCCAGACCATTTTGTTGAGTCACAAAAGATGCGGCTAGACTTTTACAAAAGATTATCAGAAGCAGAATCAAATCAGGAAATAGATGGCATTAAAAATGAAATAAAAGATAGATTTGGAAGGTTGCCAGAAGAAACAAAAAAATTAATAAATATTACAAAACTAAAAATATTTGCTTACTCAGTTAATATTAATAAAATCATCATTAAAAATAGCGGAAAATGCGAATTAAAATTCAATGGGGAAGAGATCGAAGATAATATTAATATTGTATTAAAGAGTGTGAAAAATATATGCAATAAGTTAGATATTTCTTATAAATTTAAACCTTCAGAAAATCTGGTGTTAATTTTATACACCAATGAAGAAGAAACAATGGAACATTTAAGCAGTTTTTTATTAGAATTAATTGATAAACTTTAAATTAAAAATTTGGAGTGTTTTATGAAACGTTTACTAATTTTATCATTATCGTTACTGGTGCTTTTTTCCTGTACAAAAAAGCCTACAACTGATACTCTATTAAAATTGAATGGCGAATACTACACATTGCTGGACTTTTTTGAAGATACTTCAAAAGATAAATTTATTAAATTTCCTGATAATGTTAAGAAAAACAGAATTAATGAATGGGCCAAGAATGAAATGTTTTTCATTGAGGCTCAGAAAGTCTATAAAAATGATAAAGATATAAACAGTAAAATCCAGACAAATTATAAAAATAGGTTAATTACCAATTATTTAAATAAAACAATATTAGATTCAATTATAAGTGAAAAATATTTGCGTGGACTGTACGAAGACTATGTTTCAGAAGTAAAAGCCGCTCACGTTTTGATAAAATATTCAGATAAAGAAGGCAATGAATTTCCCGGCAAAACTGAAGCCCACAAAATAGCAAAAGAAGTAGCTGATAAAGCCAAAGGCGGTACACCCTTTTATGAATTAGCCAAAAAATATTCCGATGACAAATCTTCGCTACCTGATGGTGATCTTGGCTGGACTCCAATGGGAAAATTTACATCTAGTTTTGAAGAAAAAGTTTTTTCTATGGAGCCAGGTGATATTTCCAATCCTGTTTTTACCCGCTATGGCTTTCATGTGATAAAACTAAAAGATCGAAGAAAAAGAACTAGCCGTTCCTATGACCAATTAAAAAAACGCGTTAGAAAAATGGCAATTGATAAAAATCGTAACAAACTCCAAACAGCATATAGAAATATGATTGGAAATTTAAAAGATGAAATTGGTTATAAATTAAATCAAAGAAAAACCGAAGAATTGATAAATAAATATTCTGAATATCAAAAGGTTTCCAATGGAAAGAATAATTCCCTTGAGAATTTTTTCAAAGATGTGGATATAGAAGGAATATTGGTAAAAACAGATAGTAAAGAATATGATCTAAAATGGTTTCAGGGTATGTATAAAAATGATAATAATTTCAGACCTTCATATCTGCAACAGGCCAATAATTTTAATCGCTATTTACAAAATAAAATTTTATCAGAGTATTTATTAGAAAAAGCCAAAAAATTAGGACTACATGAAGAAGAAGATTTTAAAAATAAAATGGCCAAAGCCAGAAGAAAATTTCTTATAAATCAGATTAAAAAAGATAATATTTATAGTAATGTAGACGTTGATGATAAGGAAGTTAAAAAATATTATGAAAAACATAAGAATGATAAATTCATGAATCCTGATAAGTATGAAGTAAGAGAAATTTATTCTAAAGATAAAGCACTACTTGACAGTCTCCGTCTGGCTATAAAAAATGGCGCCAATTTCGATACATTATCCCAAAAATATACAGAGCGGCGAAAAAGAGGAGCAAAGAATGGATACTACGGCTACATTGCTGAAAATCAATATGGTCCACTAGGTAATATGGCCAGTAAAACAGAAATCAATACTGTTTGTGATTCTTTAATTAAAATTGGTTCTGGTTATTCGTTGATAAAGGTTTATGATGAAAAGGAAGGAAAACCTAAATCTCTGGATCAGGTAAAAGGTAAAATCATTACAACAATAAAAGACAGAATTAAAGATAGAAGACGTGAAAGATATGTTAGCAAACTTAAGAACAAATATGGTTTTAAAATATACTGGGAAACAGTTAACCTGGAAGAGTAGGATCATAGTTTGAAAAAATATCTAATATTTTTAGTATTATTGTTATTGCTTGATTGTGGCAAGAAAAATAAGGATGATTACATTGCCAAAGTTGGTGACAGTTATCTTACAAAAGAAAAATTTTTACAGATGATTCCGGAATCCAAAAAATTGGGTACAATTGATCGAAATTATCTAAATTCACTAATTTCCGGCTGGGTTAAAGACGAAATATTGTACAAAAATGCTCAGAAGTATCATTTTGATAGAGATGATAATTTGCAATACAAGGCTGATCAATATTTTCAGGACCTGGTTGTTAATGAATTTTTAAAATATCATTTTCAAAGCAATGTTAATTTTTCCGAGCAGCAGTTGCGAGATTATTATAATAACAATAAAAACATATATTTAAGAAAGAGTGAAGCGGCCAAAGTAAAACATTTTTTTACAAAGAAATACGATCTAGCCCGCCGGGTCAAAAATATTATGTCGTCTAGAAATCAGAAATTGAAGGAAGAATTGGATACTACTTATACTTTTAATGTGCAATATGTAGAGGCTGGCAATTGTATTCAGGAAATCAATGAATTGATTTTTCAGAATCGACCTTTGACTTATTATGGTCCAATTGTTTCTGATTTTGGTTATCATGTAATAGAGGTATTAGAGCGATATGAAGAAGGATCCTACAAAAAATTTACAGAAGTAAGAGATGACATTTACAAACGTCTGGTACATCAGACAATGTTAGAAAACTATGTAACTTTTGTAGATAGTCTCAAAAATAACACAGACTGGGATTACAACCAGGAGAGTCTCAATAAAATAGCAGGAGAATTATGGCAAAAAAATTAGGAATAGTTTTAGTTTTAGTGACAAGTTTATTATTTTCAGAACAAATAATTGACGGAGTAGCTGCCGTTGTTTCTGATATGATAGTTTTAAAGAGCGAGGTGCAGCAATATGCTCTGATTCAAGCTCAGCAAATGGGAATCCAGAATCCCAATAAACTTGACAAACTTCTGGAAAATTCCCTTGATCAATTGATCAGCAATAAACTCATATTAAAACAGGCTGAAATAGATACTATCGAAGTTCAGGATCGCCGTGTTGATCAGATGCTGGATCAGCAGTTAAATAATCTGATTGCTCAAGCCGGGGGAGAGGCTCGTCTTGAAGAAGAATTTGGTAAAAGTATTTTTCAGATAAAAGAAGATTATCGTCCCCGAATTCGAGAAAGATTAATAATCCAAAAATACCAACAGCAAAAATTAAGTGGTGTAACCGTTACCAGGCGGGAGGTACAAAATTTTTATGATCAGTATAAAGACAGTATTGGAACTATTCCACCATCTTATACTTTTGGTCAAATTTTAATCAAAGTCGAAAGTGGCAAGCAGGAACTTTCCGAGGTTAAAGCCAAAGCCGACAGTGTTTATCAACTGATTAAAGAAGGCGCTAATTTTCAGAAGATGGCCAAAAAATATTCTGAAGATCCGGCTACAGGAAAATTTGGTGGCGACCTGGGCTATACAAAACGAGGAAGTTTCGTGCAGGAATTTGAGCGTAAGGCCTTTTCAATGGATGAAGGTGATATAAGCAAGCCTGTCAAAACTCAGTTTGGCTATCACATAATTAAGTTGGTTGATCGCAAAGGTGAAAAAGTCAGGACCAGACATATTCTATTTACTGTGAAGAAATCCAATAAAAATTATCAAAAAGCAAAACAGGAATCTCAAAAAGTAAGAAATATGATCGTTAATAATGAAATTTCCTTTGATAGTGCTGCCGTTCAATACAGCGATTATAAAGATGCTTATGTAAATAGAGGTATTGTCAATAGATTACCTAAGAATGAAATTCGAAACCCTGATATTGTTAATACCCTGGATACTCTGGAAGTTGGTGAGGTTAGCAGTGTATTTCAAAATGATATGGGCTACAATATCATAAAATTAATTAAGGTTCATGATGACAAATGGGTCAGAATAAAAGAATATGCTCTAAATATGAAGAAACAGAGAGAATATCAAGAGCATATCAACAAATTAAGGGATAAGTTCTACGTTAAAAAATACGGAGTTAGGTAGTTTATCAACACAAATGTTTATAATGTTATCCAGATTCAGTAACATTTATATGCTTTTTAACATGATTTAAAATGGTTTTTACTTTTACTCAACACTGTCAACGTTTTACTAAAGTAATTAACACACTTATTAAGATGTAATTTGTGAGGAGGAAGGGAGTAGATATAAACAAGTTAACAGGATAATAACTATAAATATTTTTCTTTATAAATAATAAGTTATATTTTCTTTTTTTATTTATATAAGTTAATTTTAGAAGTTAATGAAAATTAATATTTGGAGTTCCTCATGAAATTTTCCATAGACCGCCAATTATTTAGTGACCAATTATCAGAAATAATTAAAGTAGTACCCAGCAGAAGTACAATGCCGATTCTAGGAAATCTTTTATTCAGACTTCAGGGGAATGAATTAAGTTTACGTGCATCTGATATTGAAGTATCAATGCAGACAACAATGGGAGTCAGAGGCCAGGAAGATGGAGAGGTAGCAATTCCTGCTAATTTCTTACAAAGTCTTATTGCTGAATTGGAAGATGAGACAATTGAATTCACTGTTAATGAAAATTATAAAGTGGACATAAAATCCAATGTTGGTGATTATGAAATTAATGGTCGCTCACCTGAGGAATTTCCAGGATTACCCCGTTTGGAAGAACCAGCTGAAATCAAAGCTGATAAGGTCAGTCTGGGAAGAATGATCTCCAAAACTATTGTTGCAGTAGGGAAAGATGAATTAAAACCAGCTTTTCTTGGGGTCCTTTTTCAAATAAAAAATGAGGAACTAGGGCTAGTCTCATCGGATGTCCATCGTCTTGTCTATATAAAAAATGATAGTTTTGAATCAGAACTTGATGATCATGAAATCATTATACCTACAAAATTTCTCAATGTTCTTTCCGGATACTTGACTGAGAAAGGTGATATCTCACTAATAATAGGAAAAAATCATGTCAAAGTTGAATTGGATTCCAAAGAAATCTATAGTCGTTTAATCGATGAAAAATTTCCTGAATATCAAAATTATATTCCTGATGACAATGATAAAATTGCTCTGTTTGCAACCGAAGATCTAAAAGCGGCTTTAAAAAGGGTTTCTATTTTTTCTGATAGAAAAACTCACGAAATTTCAATAAAATTTTATAATGATACTGCAAAAGTTGAAACATTAAATAGAGAACAATCTACCAGTGCTGAAGAATTTGTTGATATAAGCTATGATAATAAACCGCTTAGAATTGGATTTAATGCTCAATATTTCAGAGAAATGCTAAATAATATTGATACAGAAAAATCAATATTGAAAATGGATTCTAAATTGACGGCCAATCTTCTTTTACCAGAAACCCAACAGGAAAATGAAGAATTGAAAATGATAGTAATGCCTATCAGACTTGAAAATGAAGAAGAGGATGTAGTTTAAGAAAAGAGTTCCGATCAAAGTATTATTTGCTGAATTTTGCTGTATTACTCCATAAAAATATGCGTGTATGATTTTAAAAAAAATAAAAATGGTTAATTTCCGTAATTATAAGTTATTTGAAAATAAATTTGACGAATCTATAAATATTTTGACCGGTAACAATGGAGCCGGAAAAACGTCAATTCTGGAGGCAATCTATATTTTGTCTATTAGTAAAAGTTTCAGAACCAATTCCTTTCGAAAAATTATAAATAATAAAGAGGATTTTTTACAAATTTTTGGTAAATTTAGGGATCATAAAAATTGCGATGTTAATGTGAATTATACCAAGAAAGAGGGTAAGAAAATTTTCTTTAATGGTTCGGCTTTGGAGCGCAATACTGACCTAATAGGAAAAATCCCGGTCATTATTCTTTCGCCCTCTGATCAGAGAATTACTGAAGGACCCAATAGTTTGAGAAAAAATTTTATTAATCAAATATTATGTCAGGTTAATGAAAAATATCTTAAAAAATTGCTGAACTATAATAAACTACTCAAGAGAAGAAATTCATTATTAAAAAATTATAGAAATAAAAATAAGAATAAATATGACCTTTATTTTGAATCTCTGGATGAACAACTGGCTACAGCAAGTCAATATTTAACTCAGAAGCGCAAAAAATTCATCAAAGAATTCAATACCAGGCTTCAAGAAAATTTTCAAAAAATAACCCACCTTGATGCGAAAATTGAGATGGGTTACAAAAGTAAAATGCAATACGATGAAGACAATTACCAAAACAGCTTTCTTGATGATATGAAATCCATTTTTAAATCTGATCTGGATAAAGGCTATACATCAAAAGGCGTTCATCGTGATAAAATTAGAATTTATTTTAATGGTAATAATATTAGAGAAGTTGGTTCTCAGGGTGAACATAAAGTAAGTCTTATTGCTCTAAAAATTTCTGAAGGTGATTTTATCAAAGAGCATATGCAGACTTCTTTGATATATTTGCTCGATGATCTATTTTCCCTGCTTGATAAAGAACACTGCCTGAAAATAATTAAAGAATTGAGCGATGAAAATCAGGTCTTTATCACCACAACTGATCTTAATAATATTGACGAAGAGGCTCTTTCCAGTAAAACATATAGCACTTTTAATATTAGTGGAGGCATTAGCTGATGGGCACAGATCTGGGAAAGGCTCTGGAAAAAATGCTCAGAAGATTTAAACTTAAAGACAGATATGAAGAAACAAAAACACTTGAAGACTGGGATAATCTGGTTGGTGAAACAATTGCTGCTCATACCTCGCCCAGAAAAATTGAAAAAGGGAAATTATTTATAGAAGTTGATTCTCCGAGCTGGAGAAATCAATTACTATTTCAAAAGGATTATATAAAAAAACAGATAAATCAAAAAATGGACAAAAATTTAATTAAGGAGATCATTTTAAGGTGAGCGAAAAAAGACATGAAGTAAAATACGAAGCAGAAAATATCAAGGTGCTCAAAGGCCTTGAAGCTGTTCGCAAAAGACCGGCCATGTATATCGGTGATACTACAAAGCGTGGCTTTCATCACTTGATCTACGAAGTTGTGGATAATTCCATTGATGAAGCTCTGGCTGGCTATTGTGACAAAATTACGGTGAAAATTAATGAAGACAATTCAATTTCGGTAGAAGACAATGGTCGTGGAATTCCTGTTGACATTCATAAGGATGAAGGCATTCCCGCTGTAGAGGTGGTATTGACTCAATTGCATGCCGGTGGAAAATTTGATCATGGAACTTACAAAGTTTCCGGTGGTTTGCATGGAGTTGGTGTTTCTGTAGTGAATGCACTAGCAGAATGGCTCAAAGTCAAAATCTACAGAAATAATAAAATTTACTACCAAAAATACAATCGGGGAATTCCGGAAGACAAATTGCAGGTTATCGGCGAAACCGACCACAGTGGTACTTATATAGAGTTCAAGCCAGATAATAAAGTCTTCGATTTTAAAGAAATTGATTATAACGTTCTTGAAGAGAGATTAAAAGAACTGGCTTTTTTGAATAAAAATCTGGAAATAAAACTGGTAGATGAACGTGATGAAGATAGAGGGGAAACTTTTCAATATTCTGGTGGAATTAATGAATTTTTAGAATATCTTGATGAAACTCGCACATCAATTATCAAGGAACCAATCTATTTTGAAACTGAAATTGACGACATTCCCATCGAAGTTGCTATGCAGTACAATGATTCCTACCGGGAAAATATTCTTACTTTTGTGAATAATATTAACACAGTTGAAGGTGGAACCCATCTGTCCGGTTTTAGAATGGCTCTGACCAGAACTCTGAACAAATATGCTTCTGATAATGGACTTTATAAAAAGAGTGATTTTTCACTCAGAGGCGAAGATGCCAGGGAAGGTCTGACTGCAATTTTGAGTGTGAAAGTACCAGAACCACAATTTGAAGGACAGACAAAAACAAAACTGGGAAATTCTGAAGTTAAATGGGCAGTCCTATCTGCTTTGACTGATCATCTTTCCGAACATCTAGAAACCCATCCTTCCGATTCCAGAAAAATTATCAAAAAGGGAATTGCAGCTGCCCGTTCTCGCGAAGCAGCCAAAAAGGCCAAGAAGTTAACCCGCCGGAAAAATGCTCTGAGTGGAGCAGCATTACCGGGAAAACTGGCAGATTGTTCCAGTACAACTCCCGAACACTGTGAACTTTATATTGTTGAGGGTGATTCTGCTGGTGGTAGTGCCAAGCAGGGCCGGGAAAGAAAATATCAGGCTATTTTACCATTAAAAGGTAAAATTCTAAACACTGAAAAAGCCCGCATTGATCGAATTCTTAATAATAAAGAAATCAAAGCCATGATTACGGCGATTGGAACCAGTATTGGTGAAGATGAATTTGATATTACCAAACTCCGATATAATAAAATCATTATAATGACTGATGCTGATGTGGATGGTGCTCATATTATGACCCTTTTACTGACTTTTTTCTATCGATATATGCCAAAATTGATTGATGAAGGTCATATTTATGTTGCTCAACCGCCGCTTTACAAAGTTAAAAAAGGACGTAAAGAACAATATGCTTATAAAGAGGAAGAAAGAGTAAAACTTATAGAAAATCTTAGGAAAGGAAATGGACGCGGCAAAATAAAAGTTCAGCGTTACAAAGGACTTGGAGAAATGAATCCCGGTCAGCTCTGGGAAACAACCATGGATCCTGACAATAGAATTTTGAAAAAGATCAATGCTGAAGATGCCGCCATTGCTGACAAGACTTTTTCAACTCTTATGGGTGGTGATGTAGAGCCAAGAAGAAGATTCATTAAGAAAAATGCTAAATATGTTAAAAATTTGGATGTATAAAGTATGAGCAAACAAGAAGAATTTAATTATCATGATGAGAAAATAATACCGGTTAATATTGAAGATGAAATGAAAGAGTCCTATCTGGACTATTCCATGTCTGTAATTGTTTCCAGGGCTTTGCCTGATGTTCGGGATGGTCTCAAACCAGTCCAGAGAAGGATCATGTATGGTATGTCCGATCTAGGATTGACTTATAATAAAGCCCATAAAAAATCTGCTCGTATCGTTGGTGAAGTCATGGGAAAATATCATCCCCATGGTGATTCGGCAGTTTATGATACATTGGTGAGAATGGCCCAGGATTTTTCTCTGCGCTATCCTCTTGTTGATGGCCATGGAAATTTTGGTTCGGTTGATGGAGATAGTGCAGCGGCTATGCGATATACAGAAGCCCGCATGCAACGCATGTCTTCCGAATTATTGAGGGATATAAATAAAGATACAGTCAAATTTGTACCCAATTTTGATGAAACTCTGGAAGAACCATCCGTTCTCCCTAGTGTTTTACCGACTCTTTTGATTAATGGTGCTAGCGGTATTGCTGTAGGAATGGCTACTAATATTCCGCCCCACAATTTGTCGGAAGTCATTGATGCCTGTATTCATTTAATTGATAATCCTGATACCGATGTTGATGGTATTATGGAATATTTGAAAGGTCCTGATTTTCCTACTGCCGGATATATAATGGGCGCCGACAAGATTCGAAAAGCCTATACAACAGGAAAAGGCAAAATTAAATTAAGAGCAAAAGCCCATACCGAGCAAATTAAAGGCAATAAAGAAAAAATTGTTATCACTGAATTACCCTATCAGCTCAACAAAGCCAAACTAATCAAAAAAATTGCCCGACTTGTTAAAGACAAAGTCATCGAGGATATTTCTGACCTTCGTGATGAATCTGGTAAGGAAGGCATTCGAGTAACCGTAGAATGTAAAAGAACTTCCAATGCTGAGGTTGTCCTCAACAAATTGTACAAAAAAACTAGACTCCAAAGAACTTTCGGAATGAATATGCTGGCTCTGGTGAATGGAATACCTAAAGTTCTAAAAATTAAAGAAATACTTCAATATTTTATCGATTTTCGTAATGAAATTATCATTAAAAGAACTCAATACGATCTTAAGCAGGCTAAAGCCAAAGCCCATATTCTGGAAGGTCTCAAAAAAGCACTCGATAATATTGATGAAATCATTAAAATAATTCGTGGCTCTGATTCTGTCACTAAGGCTAAAAAGAATTTGATGAGTACTTTTGACTTTTCAGACAAACAGGCTCAGGCTATTCTTAATATGCGCCTGCAACGTCTGACAAATCTGGAACGCCATAAAGTTATCGAAGATTATAAGCAGACAATTAAGAAAATTGAAAAACTCAACTTTATTCTGGAAAATAAAGATGAACAGTTCAGAATTATAAAAAAAGAATTGAAGGAAATCAAAGAAAAATATGGTGATGAACGCCGCACCAAAATCATCAAAGATCATGAAGAATTTTCAGTAGAAGATATGATTGCTGAAGAAGATATGATCATCACAATTTCAGAAAAAGGCTTCATCAAACGTTTCCCTGTAGATTCCTATCATAGTCAGGGGCGGGGTGGACGAGGCCGCCGCGGTGCTCAAACCAGAGAAGACGATTTTATCAGCAATCTATTTATTGCCAATACCCACGAATATCTCATGTTCTTTACCAATAAAGGTCGCTGCTACTGGCTCAAAGTTCATGAAATTCCCAGAATGGGACGTAATGCCCGGGGAAGAGCAGTTGTCAATATGATCAAACTGCAAAAAGATGAAGAAATTCGAGCAGTAATTAATGTTGATGAGTTTGATGAAGATCGCTATCTGGTTTTTGCTACTAAAAATGGCAAAATCAAAAAATCACAATTATCTCTGTATGGCAACCCCCGTTCTACAGGAATCAACGCCATTAAAATTGGGAAAAATGATGATCTGATCGATGTCAACATCACTGATGGTGAGATGGATATTGTTCTGGGAACCAGAGAAGGGAAAGCCATTCGATTCAATGAAACTGATGCCCGTCCTATGGGACGAAATACTACCGGGGTCAAAGGTGTTGGACTTCCCGGTAAAGACAATAAAGTTGTGGGAATGGTCACCGTAAAAGGTGAAAATGCAACCCTGCTGGTTGTTTCTGAAAATGGCTATGGAAAACGGACCGATATTAAAGATTATACAGTTCAGAAACGAAGTGGAAAAGGTAATATTACTCTGAAAACATCCGAACGAAATGGAAAAATGATCGCCCTCAAAAAAGTTGTTGACACGGATGATATCATGATTATTACTGAGAATGGTGTTTTGATCCGGCTGCCTGTTTCTGATGTGAGAACAATCAGTAGAAATACCCAGGGTGTCCGCCTGATTCGTCTCGATGAAGATGATTCCATATCAGCTGTTACCAGTGTTGTTGAAAATGATGAAGAAGACAAAGAACAAAATGGTAGCAAGGAAATAAAATTAATGGATGATGAATAAATGAGGTAAAGCCTATGTTTATTATAGGTTATCTATTTCAGGCTATGGGCAATTTGCTCAATTTCCTGATCAATGCATATATTATTTTGATAATTATCCATAGCGTCTTTACCTGGGTAAATATTCCTCGCAATAAGTTCATTACTACAGTTGATTCTCTGGTCTATCCATTTTTGAACCGAATCCGCAGAATATTGCCTTTTGGAATGGCGGGAGGTATTGATTTTACACCGTTGATTGGAATTCTTTTACTCTATTTTGCCAATGAATTTGTCGTTAATGTCCTTCTGGAAATAGGACGATCACTTCTATGATTGAAAAAGACGATATTATCAATCGTGATTTTGGAAAGTCTCTATTCGGTTACGACCGGGTTGAAGTCGAATATTTTCAGAAAATGATAGCCAGGGAATTTGACAAATTAAAAGAAAAAATAGACGAACTTGAAGAAGTAAAAGATAAATATAAACAAATTCAGGGAAAAAAAGCTGATGAAATAGTAGAAGAAGGGCGGGATAAAGCTGATGAAATAGTCTCCAAAGCCCGAAAAAAATCCGATATAATCATTGAAAATATGGAAGAAAAAAAATCCCGCCTCAAAGACAGTATTAATAAACTGGAATTGAAAAAAGCCTCACTCATTAATTCTATCAATGATATTTTGAAATCGCAGAAAGAATTGGTTGAACTCTATTACAATGACGATGGTTAAGAAGAGGAATATATGGTCATAATATCCAGTATAAAGCCTGATAATTTAGGGATTCGTAATAAAATAAAATATAAATATGATAATTATATCGTCTATCAGGAGCAGGATTCATTTTCTTTTGTTCACCTTTTAGAACGTACTCCTTTGGAATGGAAAAATAGCGTGAGAGATTTTCTTGATAATGGTCAGGACAGTTTTCTTTTTATTGGAAAAGGTGAAAAGTTTGGCGATAATACCTCAAAAGCCTGTATTGTGGAAGGCCATGTCAACTTATCAGGGAAAAATCCATTAGTGGGAAAAAAATTAGATAAATATGGGCCCCGATTTTTTGATGTAACTGATCTTTAT
>JAIPJV010000012.1 GCA_021734005.1 Fidelibacterota bacterium | reverse complement strand
CTGGTGCTTACTTTGAGAAGGGCCCTAAACTGGGTTTTCAAAATCTCAGGATTTTCCAGGCAAAGTTTTATACCCCCCCAGTCTTGATAAACACTGTCAACATGAAACATTTCCATATCAAGCATATCTATGAATTTATCACGGCCAAAATCAAAAGTACGAAAGACAATAGGCTTGTCACCAATTTTATCAAGAACTTTACTATAGACCTCGACCTGTTCCTGCTCAGAAGGAAATGCGTTGCGTTCCAGCCCTAGAAATTCTGTCCTGAATAATCCTATTCCGCTATAAGAATCCCTGTCAAGAGCATCCAATTCATTGATAAACTCAACATTGATAAAAATTCCAAAAGGAGTCCCATCTTTTGTTTGTTCAATTAGTTCTATTTTTTTATTACGTTCCAGTTCGTACTTTCTGAGTTTGTCAAGGTAAAGCTGTTTTGTTTTAGAAACAGGATTTTTAATGATTTTGCCTTTAAAGGCATCTAAAATAATTTCTTCATCTTCATCAATTCTTTCCAGATCTTTCACACCGGAAAGATAGGGCAATTTAAAGGCCTTGGCCATAATGGCGAGATGGGAATCAGATCCCCCATCCCGGGTAATAATTCCCATAACATTTTCAGGATCGAGAGTAAAAAGGTCGGAAGGTGAAATCGATTCACTGACAAGGATTGAGGGCTTCTGAATTTGTTTATTTATATAATCTTCCCGTTTTATTAAATAATGGACGATCCTTTTACGAATGTCTTTGATATCGAGATCACGTTGCCGATGATAGTCAGATTGACTGCCGGAGAGACGCACCTCATAATTGGAAATTACAATATTAAAGGCTTTGATTACATTGAACTTCTTTTCCTGGATAAGTTCTTTTACCTCTTTTTTGAGATAGGGATCTTTCAGAATCATGAGCTGGCTATCAATTATTTGAGCATGCTCCTCATCCAAATGCCGGACTACAAGTTTTCTGGTCTGCTCCAATTCACTAATGCAGTTATCAATAGCGGATTGTAAATTTTCCATCTCCTTTTTAATCTGGTCTTCATCGCTAACTCGCTCGTCAGGTATTACAAGGACATTTGATCGGTGCCAGTGGACATTTCCAATGGCGATTCCCTGTGATATGTTTCTGCCTTTAATTATTTTCATCTTTATACTCTACATAAAACTTATGACTTATTAATTCTTCAATAGCCTGCAGAGCTTCATCTTCATCCTGGCCATCAGCCGATACTTGAACTTTCGCTCCCGGCTCAACAGCAAGAACCATTATACCTAAAATACTCTTTGCATTGGCTTCCTGTCCATTGTAAAACAACTTTATATCAGAGTCATATTTAGAAGCCGTTTTGACAAGTTCCGAAGCTGGACGAGAATGCAATCCATATTTATTATTGATAGTTAGTTCTTTCTTTTTCAATTTAATGGTCCCTATTAGATATTAATTCAACTAAAAAATTCAGATTTTGACTGGTCGCATCCGGACATCTATCCAGATCATCAAGTGCGCTATTTATCAATTCCAGAATAACTCGTTTAGACTCCTTAAGAGCTTCATAGTGCCGAAACTTTCGCAATACCTCTTTTCTATTATAGGAATTATTTTTCAAAAAAGATATAAACTTTTTCTTTTCATCCTGATTTAATCGCGAAAGTACCAAGGTCAGAGGATAGGTTTTCTTTCCAGCTGCAAAATCACTTCCCAGACTTTTACCCATTTGTTCCTCATCAGAGCTGATCTCGAGAACATCGTCCTGAATCTGAAAAGCCTGCCCCAATTTCCTGCCAAAACCATCTAGTCTATGCACTATTTCCTGATCAGCATCAGCAAGCATAGCCCCAATTTTACAGGATAAGCCCAGGAGTACGCCGGTTTTCAATTCTACCATATCAAGATATTCACGGGGAGTTACATCATCACGCTGTTCAAAATTCATATCCCGGGCCTGGCCTTCACATATTTTGAGTAAAGCTTCACTGAATTGGATTCCAATTTCACCAACCCTGGAATGTTTTGCTCTCATTAATTCTCGATAAGCGAGAGCAAAGAGACCATCGCCGGAAAGAATAGCGGTGTTAGGATTCCATTTTTCATGAATAGTCGCTTTTCCCCGCCGCATATTGTCTTCATCCATAATATCATCATGAACAAGAGTAAAAGTATGCAAAATTTCTATAGCCAGGGCAGCAGGCATAAGATCTTCTACAGTTCTACCAAGAGAAGTTCCTACCAATAGTAGAAGAACCGGCCTGATTCTTTTTCCCTGCCCTTGAAGGGCATATTCAAGCGACTCCCTAAAAGTCTGAATAGACTCCGGTATATCAATATGACGTAGCCTATCATTTATTTTATGCCGATAATCATTATATTGCTGATCAAGGTCATTCATTTAATTTATTTCCCGGTTAAGAAATAACTGGTTTAAATCAGATTGATTTTGATAAATAATAAAATCAGGGAAGCTCAATTTCACCGAAAGATTTCAATTTTCCCAGGACAAGTTCCTTGATTTCTTCTAATCTTTCTTCTGTCTGAGCTTCAAAGCGGGTAACAATCACCGGTTGGGTATTGGAGGCTCGAACCAGTCCCCAGCCATCACCAAATTTGATCCTTACACCATCTACATCAATACATTCATAGTTTTCTTTGAAGTATGCAGCAGCTTTTTCTGCAATCTCAAATTTGGTTTTATCGTCAGGACATTCCAGGCGCATCTCAGGAGTAGATTGATAATGAGGTAATTTTGCCATTATCTCAGATAATTTCTCTGATTTGCGGGACAGCATTTGTGCAAATCGAAGAGCAGCATAAATAGCATCATCATAGCCATAATAATCATCAGCAAAACAAATATGTCCGCTCATTTCACCAGCAAAATCAATGTTTTCTTCTCTCATCTTTTCTTTAATCAAAGAATGACCGGTCTTCCACATGAAGGGGATTCCGCCTTTTTCTTTGATCATATCTTCCAGAGCCTGAGAGCATTTTACATCAAATATTACTTTTTCACCATCCTTAATAACTTCATCCAGGAAGAGAATCATAATGTAATCTGCCCAAATTATGGAACCTTCATCATCAATAACACCAATTCGATCAGCATCACCGTCAAAAGCAACTCCAAAATCATAATCGCCATTTTTTACTTCCTCGATCAAATCCTGGATATATTCTTTGACAGTAGGATCGGGATGATGATTGGGAAAAGAGCCATCTACATCACAGTAAAATTCAGTAGTTTCACAACCAATTTCCTTCAATGCCTCAGGAGCAGAAAGACAGGCAGCACCATTACCGCAATCTACTGCCACTTTAATATTTTTTTCTAGCTTAATATTTGATACTATCTCTTTATTATATTTTTCCAGAATATCTTCTTCACTAAAGTTGCCTTTCCCTTCAGCAAATTCTTCATTTTCGATTGTTTCTTTTAATTTTTGGATATCGTCGCCATAAACAGATTGTTTATTATAGGACATTTTAAAACCATTCATATCAGGAGGATTATGACTTCCAGTTACTTGAAGGGCTCCTTGAACATCCATTGTGTACATGCTAAAATAATTAGCAGGCGTAGGCAAAATCCCAATATCAACTACATCAATACCGGTTGACAGAATTCCTTTGCTGATCAATTCTTTAAGACGGGGCGTAGTTTTGCGAACATCTCCACTCAGAGCAATTTTCTTTCCGCCTCTCTCTTTGACTAATGTACCGTAAGCTTTGCCAATATTAATGACTACATCTTCTGTAAAATCCTCTTCAACAACTCCTCGAATATCATATTTTCTAAAAATATAAGGGTTCATTATCTTTCCTCCTTTACCTGTTGCTATCAAATTCTTTAGAAATTAAAGCTAAAATCGGGCTAATAAAAGCGAAAATAAAAACAGACTGACCCTGATTTAGCCTGATTCAAATTCAAATTTATTCCCTAATTTTATCCTATTTTTTTCCTATATACTGATTCAGCCATTTAAAAATAGTTTCATGCCAGAATTGGCTGTTTTTCGGTTTTTGCACCCAATGATCTTCATCAGGAAAAAGTACCAATTTGGCCGGTACCCCTTTTCTGCGTAATGCTGTAAAAGGCATCAATCCTTCTCCAAAATCAAGACGAAAATCCTTTTCTCCGTGAATTATGAGCATAGGCGTATTAAAATTTTCAATATAATTATGGGGTGAAAACTTTTTATAATATTTCTCATTCTTCCAAAAAGGCCCATCAAATTCCCACTCAGGGAACCAGAGTTCTTCAGTAGTTAGATATTTAGAATATAGATTAAAAGCACCGTCATGATTGACAAGAGTATTAAAGGGATATTCAAAAGCATCCATATGACCTTCAAACCAATTCATCATATAACCGCCAAAAGAAGCTCCGGCTGCTGCAAGATTATCCTCATCAATAAAATCATAATTTTCAACAACATACTTTTGTCCTTTTTCAAGATCAGTAAAAACCTTGCCGCCCCAGTCTTTAGAAATTTCATATTTAAATTCCTGACCATAACCAGTACTGCCGCGAGGATTTACAAGCACAAGTACAAATCCCTGAGCCGCCCACAATTCCGGATTCCAGCGATAATGCCAGCCATTATGCCAGGCACCCTGCGGACCACCATGCACCATATAGACCATAGGATATTTTTTGTCAGGATCAAAATTAGGGGGCTTGATCATAAAGCCGTACACCCTGTCATTTTTTGCACCTTTGTACCAGAATTCTTCAGCGGCATTCATATCCACGTCATCAAAACTGGCATCATTATAAGAAGTAACTTGAGTAAAATCGCCTTTTTGGGGATCGGCTTTATATATTTCAGACGGTCTTGTAAAAGTATTGTACAAGTAGAGGAATTTATCTCCTGAAGATGAAATTTCAATGGAGGAATTATAGCCTTCTTTGATTAATGGTTCAAATTCTTTTGTAGAAACATCCAATTTAAATATCTTATAGGCTCCCTGGTGATCTACCCGGCACAATATCTCCTGATCGTTCGGCATCCATTCATAGGAACTGATAGAATAGTCAAAACCTTGAGTCAAATTTGTAAAACTACCGTCTTCCATATTTTTCAAAAACAGATCATGTTTATCGGATTCATAGCCAGCTCTCTTCATAGAAATAAAAGCAAGATGGCTTCCATCAGGTGAAAATTGAGGAGCATAATCACTACCATTAAATTCCCGGCCTGAGCAGACATCACTGATCAATTCAAGCTGGCCCCCTTCAACTGGTACAGACCAGATATCATTATTCGTGCTTGTAGCAACTACATCGTCATGATTACTTGTGAAAAATAGTTGGCTATCATCAGGCGAAAATGTGTATCCAGACCCAAGCGATATTGGAGGTGCATCGTGATCTCCAGGAGTTACATCCGTCATTTTTTTATTATCAGTATTAATCACAAAAATATGAGAGCGTTTATGGTCCCACCATCTATCCCAGTGACGAAACATGAGTTCCTCATATACCCGGGCATTAACCTGGGAATTTTCCTGCTTTTGATCCCGCTCATTTATGGCCTGTTGAGATTTGCAGTCCGGATAAACCCGGGTTGTAAAGGCAATTTTTTCTCCCTTATTAGACCACACAAAAGAATTTACACCGGTATAATGGTCTGTAAATTGTTCCTTTCTATCACTTTTTGGATAATAATACCAGATTTGAGATGTCCCGGTTTGATCCGAGAGATAAGCCAGTTTTTCTCCATCAGGAGACCAGCGGGGATGCCAAACTGAAAAGGAATCCAGCTTTATTTGCTCTATTTCCTTTCCCCGTTCATCAATTATATTAATCCAACTCGAATAACTGTTTTTATCCAGATAGGCCCGACGCATTGTAAAGGCAATTTTTTCACCATCTGGTGAACAATGGGGATCTGATACTCGTTTACAATTCACCAGGTCTTCAAATTGCATAGGCCGAGCAATCAGTACAATGCTGATCAACAAAACCAGACTAAGAATCAGAATGAGTTTCTTCATGTTTTTATCTCCCTGTCAAATATTATTCCCAGTTAACAAAATAATAAAGAAAATCACTAGCAGCAAGGAAAATCACGAAAATCGCTTTTATTTTCACACCAAAAGTGATTTCTATCTAAATTTTTGTAAAGTTCTGTATATCAGGAATAAATTAATTTTGATATTGTAGCAATTTTTTTAAATTTATCTCGTATCTTTTCTATTATTTCACGTAATTGGAGATAGCAAATGGAAAATCCGCAAAAAGAAAAAGAACCAAAGTCCTTAGGAAAAGTTGTTAGTAACGCATTCAATGAATTAGGTGAAACATTTGTTGCCTTTTTCACTGCCCCCCGAGCATTATGGGGAATCAACCTACCTTATCTTTTAGAAGGAATTGTATATTTTGGAATCCTTACAGAAATGGAAATCTATCTATCCCAGAATTTGCTCCTTACGGATCCCCAGGCTGGCTGGATCCTCAGTTTTCTAACTGGTGGAATTACTCTGGCTATGGTTATTCTAGGAGGAGTAGCCGATAAATTTGGCATTCGCAAATCTCTGTCTATAGCATTTGCTACCCTTTTGATCGGCCGGTTTATATTGTCTCTATCCGGAACTTTACATTTGGGGACAGGTATTTTTTCACCTGCGTTCTTTGTCTTGATCGGTGGACTAATTTTTATTATAATGGGATACGGTCTTTATCAGCCGGCTGCATATGCTGGGATAAAACGTTACACTACTCCAAAAACAAAATCAATGGGTTACGCTGTTGTCTATGCCCTCATGAATCTGGGGGCTTTTTTATTCGGGATGATGGCCAAATTCATTCGAGAACCCTTTGAAGAGACCTTCCAGCCTAATGGAATTACAGCCGTTTTCTGGATTCTGACAATCATCAACCTCCTTGCTCTTGTTCTGACAGTTATCCTGATAACCAAAACAGCGGACAAGAAAGCCTATAAAGAGGCCAAAGAGGAGCGTGATAAAGAAAATGAGAAAAATAAGGAAAGAAGTGGAGAGGACTCATCTAGCGAAGACAGACACATTGATAATACCTGGACTATAGTTTTTGGAGTTCTGGCTGCAGCTTTAATTTTGCTCTATGTATTTTTCAGATCAGGAAAATTTATTGGCAATATTGATAACAGCTTTCATAATTTAATTTATATAGCACTTTTTGCTCTATTTGGTTTTCTGGCCATTAACGATTTCTTAAAGCGCAGACCGGAGCATCCTTTTCGGGATATGAAATTTGTATTCTTTATCTTTATATTAATTCCTGTTCAGACCCTATTTGCTCACAACTGGTTGACTCTCCCTCCCTATCTCCATCGTGCTTTCCATGGTAGCATTGTTTCAGAATATTATGAACTTTTTGCCAATATAAATCCGCTTCTCATTTTCATTCTGGCTCCAATGGTAGCAGGATTAACCCGGGGTGCCAAAATTTACAATATGGTAGTTTACGGAACCTTTGTAATGGCAATTCCCACCTTTTTACTGGTTTTTGAACCTAATGCAATTTTATTTTTAACTTATATTCTGTTAATGACCATTGGTGAGGCCATGTGGCAACCTCGTTTTCTGGAATGGATTGCCGAAATTGCTCCTGAAGGGAAAACAGGTGCTTATATGGGAATTGGTCAACTACCCTGGTTTTTGACCAAAGTGGTAACTGGACTATATGCGGGATTTTTTCTGCATGCTTATATTCCCAAAGATGCACCAGTTGAACAAATGCAACCCGGCAGAATGTGGTTTTTCCATGCCCTAATCGCAATGGTCACTCCAATTGCCCTATTATTGGCAAAAAAATGGATGACAAAAGAAGAGATGTAAAAAATGACAAAAAATGAGAGTTCAAATAAAACTATTTTAATTGTTGATGATGAAGCACTCATTCTGGAATTGTATAGCGATTTTTTTATCCAAAAGGATTACAAAGTTATAACAGCCATGAATCTGCGGGAAGCACTTAATGTCTTAAAAGAGAACAGAGTCGATATTGAATTGATTCTAGCTGATGTCATGTTACCCGATGGTAAGGGTTTTGCCATTTATGATGAAGTCGAGAAAGGTAATTTTGAGATTCCTATCATTTTTATGACCGGATTTAAATATAAGCCTGAGATCCAGGAAAAATTAAAAGAGATTGATACTCATTGGATCGCAAAACCAATAAAAATGGAGCAATTATTTGAAATGGTCAATGATATCTTCCAAAATAGCAAAAACACCAAAAAATAGGACTTGGTTCTGAAAATGCAAAAATACTGGCACAATCTGTCTAAAATTTTTGGTATTTCAAAAAAATCCTTTCAGAATGCCATTTCTATTGGCATTCTGATTCTAACTTTTTCACTTTTAACAAATTGTGGTTTTTTTATGAAATATAAACAACCTGAATCTGGCTTTCAGGCTATGACAATTGATAGCATGAACTATTATCTCTATGTTCCTGATTCCTATTTTGACTCTGGTGAAAATATTCCTTTTATGCTTTTTCTACATGGTGCAGGAGAACGGGGCAATGAACTGACAAAAGTTAAAACCTGGGGCCCGCCTAAAATCGCTGAAGAAAGCGGAAATTTTCCTTTTTTAATGGTTGCTCCCCAGTGTCCTGCTGAAGCCTGGTGGACAGATAATGATCAGATAGAAACTCTCCAAAAATTGGTTGATCGCACTCTTAAAAATTACAAAATAGATAAAAAGCGGGTTTATTTAACCGGTCTGAGTATGGGAGGCTATGGCACCTGGAAACTAGCATCCCAGATGCCGGAAACTTTTGCTGCTATTGCTCCTATTTGTGGTGGTGGAAAACCAGAATGGGGCTGCAAACTCAAAGATATCCCGATCTGGGCTTTTCATGGTAATAAGGATCAGGTGGTATCAGTCGAAGAATCAAAGACAATGGTCAGGGCAGTCAAAGATTGTGGTGGAGAGGATGTAAAGTTGACCATTTATCCCGAAACCGGTCATGACAGCTGGAAGCAAGCCTATAATGATGAAAATCTTTTTGACTGGCTATTAAAGCATCACAAATAAAACCCCTGATTTTTTGACCATCTATCATTTCCAAAATTATTTTTAAACAGATTTCAACAATACAAAATGGCTTCCAATTCTCACAATAAGGAAAAGCAATATTGCAGAAAAATTATCCATGTTGACATGGATGCCTATTATGCTGCTATCGAACAACGGGATAATCCGCAATATAAAGGAAAAGCAATTGCTATCGGAAGTTCTTCCAAGAGAGGCGTGGTTTCAACAGCCAGCTATGAAGCCCGTAAATACGGTGTCCATTCAGCCATGCCGTCAGTGATTGCCCGGCAAAAATGCCCTCATTTGATCTTTGTTAAACCGCGCTTTGATGTATATAAAAAAGTTTCCCATCAAATTCGTGAAGTTTTTCTGGAATATACAGATCTTGTTGAACCATTATCCCTGGATGAGGCCTATCTTGATGTAACCACCAATAAGAAAAATATGCAATCAGCTACTCATATTGCTCAAGAGATCAAAACAAAAATAAAAGAAAGAACCGGTTTAACAGCTTCGGCGGGTGTTTCAGTTAATAAATTTGTTGCCAAAGTAGCCTCTGATAAAGACAAGCCCAATGGCCTGACTGTAATAACACCTGATCAGGTGCAGGATTTTATTAAATCACTGGAAATTGGCGAATTTTTCGGAGTAGGTGAAGTTACCGAGAAAAAAATGAAAAAAGCCGGTATTTATAATGGTAAAGACCTTCTCCAAAAGAGTTTGCCGGAATTAATGAAACTGTTTGGTAAAAATGGTATATACTATTATAATATTGCTCGCGGAATAGATGACCGCAAAGTAAGTCCCGACCGGATTCGAAAATCTATTGGTGCTGAGCGCACTTTTCATAAGGACATTATCAAAAAATCAGAACTAATAAAGCGGCTGCAGAATATAAATGAAATTTTGTGGGAAAGGATGAAAAAAGCTCAAGTCACTGGTAAAACAGTCACGCTCAAGGTCAAATATCATGATTTTGTCAATCGCAGCCGATCAAAAACCATTAACCGCTATCTAAACAGTAAAGATGATATTTTTACTTTAGCCCGGGACCTTTTGCTATATTCTGATCTGCCGGAACGACCAATTCGCCTATTAGGCATATCAATTTCTAATTTAAATACTTCTTCTGAGAATCCAGAGGGCGCTCAGATCGCTCTTGACTTTTGACTTTTTGGCTGGTTAGCAATTCCAGAATAGCAATGGCGATATGTTTACTATTTTTCCCAACTTCTTTAGTCGGGCCAACACAGGAAGGGCAGCCATTTTCACAACTACAGCTGGTTAGCATTTTCATAGTTTCATCTAGCATCTCTTCATGAGAGTCAAATAACAAGGGCGTAAATCCAATCCCTCCGGGATAATTATCATAGAGAAAAATAGTGGGTTGGAAATTATCCAGATCTTCCGGGTTCAATTTTTTGGAAGGTGAATCCGGAGTTTCAGGTGTGTATATGCCTCGTTCTGTAATTTTATTCATTGCAAACCATTCCGAGGTCTTATCACCTACTGCCCGGCGGATATCATGGCGTTCGCTCATAATTTTTATAGCAGCAATGGAATGTAAGGCTTTGCTAATTCCCAGCAAGCCGTCGATTATATCAGCCCGCTGATAAGGCAGAGTTTCCACAACATACTCAGGAATTGTAAACCAGTAGGAGCTTGTCGCCATTTCCAGATCCGGTAAATTAATTTTACCATAACCGACATTTTCATTGGTATAGAATCTAATCTTTTTAAAACCTATTACCCGGGTAACTACCTGAACTTCTCCCTGAAAAATTTCGATATTCCCGCTTTTTCGTTTTTCATCTTCAGACAAAACCTTGACATTGGTATAATCAATGGCATCAGTATAATAATCAGAATCAGTCTCTCGCACATAGGCTTTTCTACCATCCCAGTCAAGATCGTCAACAATATATTCTCTTCCGGAAGCCATGTAAATTGCATCCGGATAGATAGTCATAGCAGCAGAACTGTAATCAACTTCGCCTACAATTTTATTTTCCTTGCTGGTATCTACAACAACAAAGTTCCCTTCAGGAATTCTACGCAAATTGACATCAGCAGCCGGATAGACATCTTCAGCCCAATAATAACGATCACCACTTTTATGGAGAATTCCGCCTTCCTGCAAAAACTTTAATATTTCCTGGAGATCCTTAGGTTCAACCTCACCATAGCTATCACCTTCTTCAAAAGGCAATTCAAAGGAAGCGCATTTAATATGATCCACCAGAATCATGAGATTATCAGGATTAATTCGGGCATGTTCCGGAGAACTGGAAAAAAAGTATTCAGGATTGGTTATCAGAAATTGATCAATAGGACGGGAACGGGCTACATAAACACCCAGAGCAGCATCGCCAGTCCGTCCTGCACGACCAATTTGCTGCCAGGTACTAGAAACCGTTCCCGGGTAACCAGCCAGAACAGCAGCATCAAGACTACCAATATCGATTCCCAATTCGAGAGCATTTGTGGAGATCACTCCTTTTATAGTGCCCTCTCTCAAGCCTTTTTCTATGGCTCTTCGACGATTGGGTAAATATCCGCCCCGGTAACCAGCGATCTTTTCATTCTGACTCATGGATTCCCGATCAGATTCAAATATATCTTTCAAATATTTTGTAAGCACTTCTACATTTAGCCGGGAAAGAGCAAAGGTGATTGTCTGAATATTATTGTCAATCAATCTCTGGCTGATTTTGCGGGCCTGATTGATGTAAGAAGCCCTAATTCCCAGCTCTCTATTAACTACCGGTGGATTGTAAAATAGGATCTTTTTGGGGCTAACGGGGGCTCCCGATTTATCAATAATCTTGACTGGTTCTTCAAGCAATTTTTCACTATGCCTTTTAGGATTGGCAATAGTTGCTGATGAAAAAATAAAAAGAGGATCCGAGCGATAAAACTGGCACACTCTTTTCAGACGACGCAATAAATTGGTCATATGAGAGCCAAAAACTCCCCGATAAGTATGAACTTCATCAATGATCACGTATTCCAGATTCTGAAAAAATTGCATCCATTTGGAGTGATGGGGTAAAATCCCCTGGTGAAGCATATCAGGATTGGTTACAACTACCTGCCCCTGTTTGCGAATTGCTTTTCGAGCACTGGTAGGAGTGTCACCATCAAAAGTATATACCTTAATATCCTCCTCCATAAGCGTGATCAAATCATGAAGTTCATTCATTTGATCCTGACTAAGGGCTTTGGTTGGAAAAATATACATGGCTTTGGAGGATGGCTCGTCCAGAATTTTTTGAAGAACAGGCAAATTATAGCAAAGAGTCTTGCCTGAAGCTGTGGGAGTTACTACTGTAAAATTATCATCATTCTGTGCAAGTTCCCAGGCTTCAGCTTGATGTGAATAAAGCTGCTCAATTCCTTTTTCCTCAAGAACTGACTTGATCTTATTGGATAATTGATCTGGAAAGGGAGCATATTTACCTGGACTTCCATCAATTTCATAAACATATTGTACATTTTTACCTAGTTTGGGATCGGAACGAATTATTTCTTCTATTTCTGGCATTATTTATCTCTCTTTTTGTTCTTACGCTGAACCCTTTTAAGCCGTTTATTTAATTTGGCCAGGGTAGTTACATCTTCCTCATCAACAATATCTAGTGCCACTTCTGTCAACTGAATAGCCTTTTGGAAATCTTTAACTTTATGTTCATAATATTTTGCCAGTTCTACCAGTGGTTTAACAGCCGGAAAATCCATATCAGCAGCCTGTTCCCAGAGAGGCACAGCTTTTTCATAGTTTTTCTCTTTTTTATAAACACCAGCCAATTCCATAAGGGTTTTAAAACGCCGATTTTCAGTGATATCTGATTGCAAAACATTTTGATAATGCTTGATACTGCGCTTGATCTCTTTGCGTTTTTTAAAGTGACGCCCCTTGGCAAAATCTTCAAGAGGATTTTTTGAAGGACCGGAGTGTTTAAAAGATTGAAACAGACAGATAAGATTAGCCAGCATGGAAATTATGTCAAGACGATTGTGTTCAAAAATATTGACTACCTGCTGAAGTTTTCCCCGATTGTTGATGTAATTGAAATAGACTGCTGGTATCAATTCTCCAGGGATGTCATCTTCCCGATAAAGACCGATTTTATCACCTTCAATAGTTTGCAATTTACAATTTTCAGATGAATAGCGCCACAATGAGCGATTGGGATGGAGCAAATCGATATGCGGGTAATTTTCCAATATCGGCTTCTGTTTGTTTAACAAATAGCGGGAAGTCAAGAGCGGAATATCAAAACTTTTGCCATTATAAGAGACCAGGGCTGTAAAATTTTCAATTTTGTTAGCAATTTTTTTGAGCATTAGGCCTTCAGATTTAAATTCCGGCAGAAAATATTGCTGAAGATGAAAAACCTCTTTTTCAATCCAGCCAATTCCTACTAGAAAAGCAATAGTACCGGTTCCCCCCGCCAAACCGGTTGTTTCAGTATCAATAAAGAGGAGTTGCTCCGGATACTTGATGTTTTTAATGTGAAGATACTGATCATAATCTTTTTGAGTATAATTATAAATTTCACGCAGGTCTATTTCACCATATTTATCCAGCATATTGAATTGATCAGCGACCAGGATAACTTCCTGCTCATCCTCTTTAATAAATTTTCCGTCGATTTCATTTATTAGCCTCTTGAAATTGGGCCTTTGTTCCTGTCTGCTTTTTATTTTATTTTTTCTATTGCGGTAGAGACGATTTAGTTGCTTACGAATTTCAGGATTTTCATCTTGTTGTCCGTCATGATCCTGATTTTCCTGGTGATATATCTGGTTTAATTTATCTTTTAATTTACTCATATTTCAAAATTAACCCAGTTGGTTGATTTAAACAATAGATGATTTTGCTGTAGGCTTAAACCAGTATAATAAAAATATTCAGATTCCAAACGCAAAAAGCCTTCTGATAATAAAATCAGAAGGCTTTTTACCAATAATTTATATTGATCTATTATTCTTTTTCTTCCTCGTCTTCTACATTTTCTTCAGAATCTTCTTCTTGTTCTTCATCCTCTTCAACTTCTTCTTCATCGTCTTCCAGGTCAGTATCGAGGTCTTCGTCAAAATCGAAGTCTTCTTCCTCTTCTTCTAGTTCGTCTTCGTCTTTCCTCTCCAAAAGATTTTCTTCGTCTTTTTTCTTGCGGAGAACAATATAGATCAAGGTTTGTCCAACCGTGATATTGGTCAAAGCATAACCAACAATTGAGGCAAAAACTACAAATAATGCTATAGTAACAAGAACAGTAGCAATTATTTCAGTAACTCCGAGACCTGCACTTCCAGTCATACCCAGTGTGAGTTCATTATTTATTCTGAAGAATGCAGCAAATTTCTGGGCAAGAGGAGAATTACTGCCAACTATGTAGGAAGATGCTGTTTTGATAATATTATCAAGCTTGTCGCCCATTAACCAGTTTTGGCCGAAAACATAGTTAAAGAACTTATAACCGGCAATCATGAAATATCCATAAATAAAAGTGGCCAGAGCAGTAGTTGCCGCTACTACGCCTTCATAACAGACCAAACGCCAGGGTTGAGACCAAAGAGTTGAGTAGCTCTGAAAAACTGTTTCCATTGTGTCCTCTTCAGCAGAACCAACAATAGCCGGGCCCATGATCAGACTAACTATTAAGGAGAAAGCCGTATAGATTACAAAAACAGCCACAACAAAATAGAGAATATAAGGTAACCCGAAAAAGATAATATCGAGTACCGGCCATTTTGCTATCCAGGCGGCTATTATAGCCATTACAATAAAGAAGGCTATGATCAGAACGACTGAAATAGGTGCAAAAATTGCTGAACTACCATGTTTTTTAGCATAGCCCAGAGAATCACCTGATGAGAAGAACTCATCCCCTTTTAGCTGTTTATAAGTAATTCTAGCGACTGCAACAGAAAAATAGAGGAATATCAGAATCCAGGCTAATATTGCCAGGCCATAGATAAGCCATGAAAACCAGGGAAAGACTCCTGCAGTGCATCCCAGGGCTGGAAATAAGTGATAAGCCTGCCAGGTCTCAGCAATAGACTGACCTGCTGTTAAAAAGGCTAAATAAGTCAGGATCAAATAAACTAGCCAGCCGGAAAACAATCCAATCAGATGAACCCAGATCTTCTTTCCACTCAATGCCAAACGGCTTGTTCTAAGAACATCTCTTACGTCAAAATATAAATCCTTCAATGATACCTCCCATATTTATTTTTTACTCTTACTTTCTTAAATAATCTACCCAGAGATGAAAATATCCGTATTTTTTGAACTTCCTGGCTAAATCGTGGGCATTTTGTTTTGCTTCTTCATAATCATCAAAAGTACCAGTTCGAACTCTATACCAGGTTTCGCCTGTTTTTTCAAAATGTTTTTTCTGTAAGTAAACATCCAGATTCTGACTTTCCAGTTTTTCCATATCCTTTTTGGCTTTTGCATAAGTTTTTCTTGCTATAAGCTGGATAGTGTATTTGGCTCCTGCTTTGGCTGGAACATCCAATTTTTCAGTTTCTCTGATCTTGCCTTTTTCTTTTTCAGATACAGATGTTGTTTCACTAACCACTTCGCTTGTGTCTTCAACCTCCCCATATTCGGGTGTAATGCCAGCAGTATCTTTTTCTTCAGCTGGGACTTTTTCGCCTTCAAGAGTATCCTCCTTGACATTACAATAAAATTTTTGCGAAGCACGGACATCTCCATTGGATTCAATCAGCAAGCATTCTACAATATATTCTCCAGCAATGTCAGGCACAAAATAAATATTATATTTTCTGTTGCTCGGCTCAAATGCTAAAATGTCAAGTCTGCTTCCAGCGGGCTTTTTCTCAAATTCCCAGCGAAAAAAGCACCCGGCTGTATCAGCCTGGGACATTACAGTAGGAGCCAGATGCAGCTTCTGTCCTACCATTCCACGAACAGTGGTCTTTTTTTCACAAGTAATTAAAAATAATAAAATTAATACACTAAAAGATAGAATAATTTTTTTCATGGTTCCCTCCCTATTTTATTAGATCAATTTTTGGGAAAAAGAAAGCAATTTCCCGGGTTGCATTTTCAGGGCTATCAGCACCATGGACTACATTGTGCCTGATATCTGTTGCATACATTTCTCTAAGTGTTCCGGAAGCAGCTTTTTCCGGGTCTGTTTTTCCAATGACTTCCCGAAATTTTTCTATGGCATCTTTTCGGGAAATAACCATAGGAATTACCGGGCCTGATGTCATAAATTTAATCAGCGGTTCATAAAAATCTTTGCCTTTATGCATAAAATAGAATGATTCTGCCTGGCGGGTTGATAAATGCAGTTTTTTTAATCTCTGAATTTCAAAATCGTGCTCAAGGATAAAATCAATTACTTTGCCGGTCAATTTTCTTTCAATACAATCGGGTTTTAACATCGCAAACGTAGTTTCCAAGTAGCCCTCCATTCTTTATTTAACCAGTGACAATAGTACTATCTTCAGGATTCAGACCTTTTTGGGCATTGCCCAATGATGTAATATACACCTTTTTTCCTCCATCTTCAATAAAATTTATAGCTGCTTGAACTTTTGGTCTCATTGAACCAGGTTTAAAATGTCCTTCCTGAAGGTATTTTTTCATTTCTTTTGATGATATTTTATTAATTGCTGTTTCATCATCTGTGCCATAATTTAATAAAACTTTTTCAACATCGGTAAGAATAATTAGCTCATCAGCATGGATATCTCT
>JAIPJV010000011.1 GCA_021734005.1 Fidelibacterota bacterium | reverse complement strand
CTCTGATTATCAATAATATCTTTTCTAACATCTTCTTTGACCATTTCATCAACAATGTCAGAAATATCATCGATATCATCTTCGTAATCTTCAGCCAATTCTTCTTCCAGGCTTTCAATGAAATCAGATATAGCCTGTTTTCTTTTCTTCTTATTTTCTTTACCTAATTTGCGGAATTCATCCAGCTTTTCAGCTGTTTTTTCCTCAACTAGTTCTTTGAGATCCTGGTTCTTTTCTTCAACTTCAAATTCGTATTTTTCAGGCTGAATTTCAGCAACCAGTTCTTTCTGCAGATCAATGATCTTAACAATGGCTTCCTGGCCAAATTCGATGGCATCTACCAGAAGATCTTCCGATATTTCTTTGGCTTCACCTTCGACCATTACTACAGAATCTTCATTGCCAGCCACAATAATTTCCAGTTCAGATTCTTCCCGCTGTTCATAGGTAGGATTGACAATAAATTCATCATCAATGTGACCTACACAGACTCCGGCAATCGGTCCCTGAAAGGGAATATCCGAGATAGACAGAGCCGCAGAGGCACCAACCATACCGAGTACATCACCAGGATTTTCTCTATCACTGGAAATCAAAGTTGCTATTATTTGGGTTTCTGACATAAATCCATCAGGAAATAGCGGCCTGATCGGGCGATCGATCAACCGGGATGCCAGGATTTCAGAGCTGGAAGGGCGACCTTCCCGCTTGAAAAATCCTCCTGGAATTTGTCCGGCTGCATAGCCCTTTTCTCTATAATCACACATTAGCGGGAAATAGCCTCTATCAGACTTTTCACCTAATTGGGCACAAGCTGTGACCAGTACCATTGAGTCGCCATATCTTACTACTACAGACCCATTAGCCTGTTTGGCCATTTTGCCTGTTTCCAAACTCAGTGTTTTCCCACCTAGTTCAAGTTCTTTTTTAATCAAAATAATCCTCTTATGTTTTACTTTCTTATTCCGAGTTCTGCAATCAACTCTTTGTAACTTTCTTCGTCATGTTTTTTTAGATACTTAAGCAGATTTTTCCTTCTGCTAACCAATTTTAACAATCCCCGACGGGAGCTATGGTCCTGTTCAGCACCCTTTAAATGTTCGGTAATATTTTTAATCCTTTCTGTTAATATAGCGATTTGAACCTGGGGAGATCCCGAATCATCACTATTTTCACCGAACTTTTCTATAAGTTCTTGCTTTCTTTCTTTTGTTATCGACATTTAATTTTCCTCCGTTTTGTATTTACTTATTTTTTTTAATCCTTCTTGTTTATCTTTTTTAATCTGGTGAACTAATTTTTCAACAGATTCAAATTTATGTTCGTCTCTCATTCTTTCATGAAATTTTAATTTTATCTCCTTATCGTATAAATCAATTTTGTCAAGCCCCAGAATATGAACCTCAAGCCCTCGATCATTATAACCAAAAGTAGGGCGAATTCCTAAATTGCAAATTCCAAAATGTTCCTCACCCTCAAGTGTAATTTCCGTAAAATAAACTCCATTACCCGGTAATAATTTTTCAGATTCATGAACAATAACATTGGCTGTTGGAAATCCGATCTGTCGTCCAATCTGATTCCCCTTACCAACGCGTCCCAAAATGCAGTAGGGTTTTCCCAGCATTTTGTTGGCCTGTTTTATCTCGCCCTTTTGGATTAATTGTCTGATCAAAGTGGAACTAACAACATCATCATCTATTTTAAAGGGCTTAATAACATGGGTTTTAAATCCATATTCCCGGCCTTTTTCTGCCAGTAATTCGGTATCACCTTCCCGATCATTACCAAATCTATAATTGTAACCCACTACTACTTCACTGGCCTGGATCCTGTCCACCAAAATTTGCTTAATGAAATCATCAGCACTCAGATTAAGAAATTTCTCAGTAATGTCCAGAAAAAGTGTCCCATCGAGCCCAATCTCCTCCAAATAGCGAATTTTTTCCTTCATAGTCGTCAAAATAGGAATAAAAGCATCATCTTCCGATTTTACTGTTCCAGGATGGGGGGCAAAGGAGATACACAGTGATTTTACCTGCTGCTTTTCTGCTCGCTCAACTGCAGTTTCAATAATGTGCTGATGAGCACGGTGGACTCCGTCAAAAACTCCCAGGGTAACCACTGCTCTTTCAAATTTTTCGGGCAATCTTTTCAATCCGATGAATACTTGCATCTAACTTACTAAAGCTAATTTCCTCAATTTGTCTTTTGTCTTTACCAGTTTATCTTCTAAATCATCTATATAAATAGAATCATCTACTTTATAATCACCAATACTGGTTCTTTTCAATTTTGTCAGATATCCGGCAGTTCCTAAAAATTCCGCAATATCCTGCCCCAATTTTCTAATATATGTGCCTCTAGAACATTCCACATCAAGAAGAAGTTTGTCCTTTTTTACCATATCCAGAGAAAGATCATAAATTTTTATACTTTGCGGTTTCAATTCGAAATCCTTGCCCTGACGAGCCAGTTTATAGGCCGGAACTCCATTGACTTTTTTGGCAGAATATTTAGGCGGCACCTGCTCAATTTGGCCGGAAAATTCATCAATAGCCGTATCGAGCATCTTATTAGAAATTGAGCCCACTGATTTTTCCTTGATCACTTTGCCATCCGGATCGCCAGTTGCAGTAGTTTTACCCAGTTGAACTATAGCCCGGTAAGACTTCGGTAATTTCAAGAGTTCATTCATCTGACGGGTGGCCTTTCGACCCACCAAAATCAGCAATACTCCTTCAGCAAAAGGATCCAGTGTACCACCGTGTCCAATTTTTCTATAATTTAAAATCTTTTTAAATTTTCTAACTACATCATAGGAACTTAAGCCAACTGGCTTGTAAACATTAAATATCTTACCGAAGATTCTATTATTCATGTTATCTGCGGGAATCCTTTTCTAGTAACTTTTCAATAGTCTCAATCTTATCCAATCCTTTATCCAGAGTGACTTTCAGATAGGGAACATATTTCATATTGGGAATTCTGGAAGCAAGAAGTCCTCTGATTTTCGACAGTCTTCTTTTGATGCGATTGAACTTTTTGGTTTCAATGCTTTCATCTTTTTCCATTATGCTGACAAAGAATTCAGCATATTTCAGATCTGAGGAGCACTTGACTTTGGTAACAGTGACAAATCCGAAATTGTGCTCACGGAGTTCCCTGTTGAAAATATCGCCAAGTTCGCGTTTAATAAGTTCCTCTGCTCTTTTTACTCTTCTACGTGTTGCCATTAAAATGTCTCTATTAATCTATCAGTTACGATTATGTTAAAATGTTTATCTATATATTCTTCCACTTTGACCAGTATTTTTTTTGGTAATTGACCATCATTGCTCAGTGTTGTAAAACCGAGCTGACCTCTGGAAAAATCATTTAAATTTTCCATCTCAGCAACGGCCACGTTAAATTGTTTGCGCACTCGATGTTTCATGCGCTTCATCAAAGAACGCTTTTCTTTCAAAGAGCTAGCACCGGGAATCATGAATTCAATTCTTAATAGTCCAATGGTCATTTATTACTCTGGTCAAGTGTCCTTTTCTTGTTTTTGATTTCATAGGCTTCGATAATATCGCCTTCTTGATAATCGTCAAAGCCTTCCAGGTTTATACCACATTCGTAGCCTTCCTGGACTTCACGAACATCATCTTGAAAGCGTTTCAGCGAATCAATCTCGCCTTCATGGATAACTTTTCCATCTCTTTTCAGACGGCCCATGGAATTTCTATAAATAGTTCCTTTTTGTACATATGAACCGGCAATAAATCCAATATCAGGGATTTTAAAGACAGCGCGAACATTAGCCTGTCCAGTACCAACTTCGATCTTTTCAGGTGATAGCATACCTTCCAGAGCACTGGTAATGTCTTCAATCAATTCGTAAATAACACGATAACGTCTAATTTCTATATTTTCCCGCTTGGCCACTTCTTTCACTTTTGGATTGGCGGATACATTAAAGCCAATGATAATGGCATCAGAAGCCTTTGCCAGCATAATGTCATTTTCAGTAATCTCACCGGCAGATTTATGTTTAATGCTAACAGCCACCTCGTCATTTCCCAGTCTGGATATCGATTCACTAATGGCCTCAACAGAACCGTCCACATCACCTTTCAGGATTACATTGAGAGTTTTGGTTTCACCTTTAGCGATCTGATCGGATAACATATCCAGAGAAACAATCTGATCGGCTTCACGATGACGCTCTTCTCTTTTAATGCGTTTCCGTTCAGAAGCAACTTTGCGGGCTTCATTGATCTCATCAACACCAACCAGAATATCAGCCAGTTTGGGTACTTCATCAAATCCAACCACAGTAGCCGGTTCTCCGGGCTTAACTTTTTTAATTTTATAACCCCGTTCATCATAGATTGCTCTTACCCGGCCATAAGATGCACCACAGACAAAACAATCACCAACTCCCAAATTACCTCTATTCAGCAGAATGGTAGCAATAGCACCGAGTTGTTTATCAACTTTAGCTTCAATTACTACACCGCGTGCATTGGTTTTAGGATTGGCAGTCAGTTCCAGCATTTCAGATTCTAGCAGAATCAGTTCAAGCAGAGCATCAACTCCCTCACCTTTCAGAGCCGAAATTTCAGCCTCCTGAATGTTTCCGCCCCAGCTTTCAACTAAAATACCTTTTTCAGATAATTCACGCCTGACTTTCTCAGGATCAGCCTGAGGACGATCCATTTTATTTATGGCGATAATGATTGGTACGTCAGCAGATTTAGCATGGTCAATAGCTTCAATTGTCTGAGGCATAACACTATCATCAGCAGCAACAATGATCACCACAATATCAGTAGCCTGAGCACCTCTAGCTCGCATAGTAGTAAAGGCTTCATGACCAGGTGTATCCAGGAAAGTAATCCGCTCACCGCCTTTTAGTTCAACCTGATAAGCACCAATATGCTGGGTAATTCCTCCTGATTCACCTGCCACAACATTAGTTTCCCGAATTCTATCAAGAAGCGTAGTTTTTCCGTGATCAACATGTCCCATAACTGTTACAACAGGAGGACGAGGTTCCTGTTTTTCCGGGTCTATTTCTACTTCCTCTTCCAGTATTAATTCTTCTCCATACTCTTCCTGCTGCTCAGCTTCATAGCCGAATTCATCAGCAATCAGTTGAATAGTATCAAAATCCAGCCGCTGATTAATAGTCACAAACATGCCCATTTCAACACATTTTTGGACAACATCAGTTGGGTCCTGGTTCATCATATTGGCTAATTTTTCAACAGTGGCGTATTCACTGATCTTAAATTTCCTTTCTTCTTCGGAAAGTTCGTCAGTATCTTTCTTCTTTCTCTTTTTGCCCTTCTTTTTCTTTGAACTACTGCTTTTCATCTTAGCCATAGTTTTCTTAAAGGCATTATCGACCTTATCAGAATCAACTCTTTTCTTGCGCGATTTTTTCTTCTTTTTCCTGCCAGATTTTTTACCAAGTTTTCTTTCAATCTCTTCTCGGGAGATTTTCTTGAGTTTTTTCTTCTTGGTTTTTGATTTTTTAGATTTTTTCTTCTCAGTTTTCTTTTTGGACTTTTTAGTCTTCTTTTTCTTGCTTTCCTGAGAAACTATATCTTTGACTTTGTCATAACTTACTTCATAAAGAACATCGGCATTACTCTGAAGAGAGGATTCAATGGTATCAATAATTTCATCTTCAATTTTTTTCTGTTTTTTCTCAGCCTCTTTTCGGGCTTCTTCCTCTTTTTGCCGTTTTTTCTCAGCCTTTTTACGGGCTTTTTCTTTCTTAATTCTCTCAACTATATTCTTTTCTTCAGAGAATTCTTCCAGAATTTTGAAATAGACCTCTTTATCAACCGCAGAATTAACACTCTTACAGGGAATGTCTTCCTTTTTCAGGAATCGCATAATTTCCATGTGAGAGATGTTCAATTCTTTGGCTATCTGAAATATTCGTTTTTTCTTTGTTTTTGTCTTCGTATTCATATATCTCTTTATTTTTTATCAGGATTACAGAGAGAGCATTTCCAATTTATTTGTTATCAAATAAATTTGATCATTCCACTTCTTTTACTTGTTTGGCTTCATCCTCCTCGTCTTGATCAGTTTTTTCTTCCTCATCTTCGAGTTCATCTTCCGAGAGTTCTTCATCTAACTCTTCTTCTGATTCTTGCTCTTCTTCTGTTTCCTCGATTTCCTCTGTTGTTTCTGATTCCTCCAGTTCTTCCTGATCTTCCTCTTCAGCAGCTTCTGCCTCGGCTTCTTGCTGGGCTTTGCGTTCTTCGAGTGCTTTCTCAACAGTATCTTCAATTTCCTGGATAGAAATATCTTTCATTGAATCAATTTTCATTAGATCAGTACGGGAAGCATCCATCAGTTCTTCAGCAGTTTCAATACCAACACCATTCAGAATCTTCCATTCGTGCTCTTTTATACCTTCAATGTCTTCCAGATACAATTGTTCAATTCCAGTCATTTCGTATTCGGAGCGTTTCTGGGCATCTATTTCATAACCAGTGACTTCAGAAGCCAGCCTAATATTTTGCCCGCCTTTACCAATTGCAATCGAAATATCATCATCTTCAAAAATGGCCAGGGCCTCTTTTTTCTCTTCATCGATTTCTAGCATATAAGGCTTTGCAGGCGACAAGGCTCTGGTTATCAATATCTCCGGATGGGAGCTGGCATTAATTACATCTATTTTCTCATTATTAAGTTCCCTGACAATAGCCTGAATTCGACTACCTTTGATTCCAACACAGGCCCCAACAGCATCAATCCGTTTGTCATTAGAACGGACAATAACTTTACTGCGGTCTCCTGGTTCACGTGCAATTTTGACAATTTCAATTGTCTGGTCATAAATCTCAGGAACTTCATTTTCAAACAGTATTTCCAGAAATCTATTATCAGCCCGAGAAGCAATGATCTCAGGACCTTTTGGGGTCATAACTGCGTCTTTAATATAAACCTTTATATCATCGCCACGGCGATAGCGTTCACCTCGAATCTGTTCACTCCGGGGCATTTTCAATTCTGCTTTGCCCAAATGAATATAAACAGCATTTCTACGAATCTGATGAATATCACCAATGATTACTTCGCCAACCTTGTCTTTGTACTCTTCGTAAATAACATTTCTCTCAACTTTGATAATTTCCTGGTTCAAAATCTGCTTGGCGTGGGAAATATTTCTCCGCCCAAAAGCTCCTGGATCGATAATATCGACATAAGGGTCACCGGCTTCCAGATCAGGCTCAATTTCCTGGGCTTCCTCAACTGAAATCTCATTTATTTCATCTTCAACTTCTTCAACAACAGTACGATAATGATATATTTCGATTTCACCTTTTTCCATATTAACAATTACATCAAAATTGGCATTTTCACCAAATTTCTTTTCTATAAGTTTGGTAAATACATTTTCTATTATTTCGCTTAGCCGTTCCCTCTCAATATTTTTCTCTTTGGCTATAGATGAAAATGCTGATATTATTTCACTACTTATCAATTTAAACTCCTTTAAATACTTCTTTTGGTTTTAAAATATTACTTTTCCAAATTTGATTTCGTCATAACTAAAAAAGATCTTTTCTTCGGCAACGAGTAAATAAATCCCCTCATCATCAATCTCTACGAGTTTGCCGGTTATTGGTGTTTTCACATCCAGATTATCATGTTTCAGTCTAATTTTTCTTCCCTGATTGCGAGTAAAATCCCGTTTGGTTTTCATAGGATAATCAGCACCAGGAGAAGAAATTTCAAGATGGTAATCTTCCGGTACAATCTCTTCAAACTCCTGATTCCTTTTAACCTGTTTGGTGACTTCAGTTATTCTTTCCAGATCAATATTATAATCCGGGGAGTTGCCACCTAAAACTACCTTAATAAAACAGCGGGGGCCATTACGATTGTAGGTAAAATCAATCACCTCACTATCGCTGTGCCCGGTAATTTCGCTGATTATCTTTTTTACTCTATCTTTTTCTTTCACTTCTGTTTCCAAATCTTTAAGGTCTTATTACATCAAAAAAGTGGGTTTGTCAACCCACTTAATCGACCCTAATTTAATGAATTAAACCCGACAATTCAATCGATATTATAAAAAATATTATATATTTTTTGCTGCTAACTGGTTCTCCAGAGTATTTAACAGATCTTTTATCGATTTCTCCTCAGGTTTATTATCTTTTACCCGGGTTATCAATTCCTTAGCGCGCTGTGAATCAGAACTGGCTAGATAACATTTGGCTGCATGGAGCAGGGAATTATTTTTCTGGAATTGGTGGGGAGCAATTTTAGCCGCTTCCAGATACTGTTGAGCAGCACCGACATAATCTTCTCTCACATAATAAGAATTAGCGAGTCCCTGTAATACCTGAACTGTGACAATATCTTCCTTTTTATTATTCTGAAGATAGGTATTAAAATGCTGCTCTGCAGTTGTATAGTCACCGCGCATCATAGCAATTCTCCCTAACAAAGCAGAGGCCAAATTGGCGGATTTTGTGCCTGGATATTGGGCAGTCAGATCTTCCAGTCGTAAAACAGCATCGGAAGTATCGCCCCGGGCCAGTGAAATTTCAGCAATTCCCAATTCACCGGAAGCCTGTTTATTGGCATTTGCTTTTGATCTGAACATGAGCACAACAACAACGATAACAACAACCAGACCGGCCAGCGCTCCCATTAATATTTTGGAATGTTCTTTGATAAAATCTTCGGCCATCTCAACACGTTCAACGAGAGGTTCTTTTTCCACTTTTCCAGTGTTTAATTTCTTTTTAGGCTTAAGCATTCTCTTCTCCTGTTTATATTAGCAGTACCCTTGCCGGGAATCGAACCCAGATCTAAGGATTAGGAATCCCTTATTCTATCCGATTGAACTACAAGGGCATCGCTTGTTAAATAACAGGCAATTTTATTCCTTTTATATACTTAAATCAAGGAATAATCGAAAATTTTTGATATAATGATGAGGTAATGACAAATTGATCCATCCAAATCATCCAACCCTCTTGATCATCCACTCATCCACTCATCCAATAATTCAATTCATTCATTCTCCCATTTATCAAATCTTCCTTATCAATCTTACATCCCAATTTCCCAATCGCCCCGTCCGATTTCTAATTTTCACAATTTCAATCCCCAAAATTTCTACTTATCCAGATAATTACCCCTAAAATTTTCATATTTACTTGATTGTTATCTCCCATTTAATTATGTTTCAACATTGTAAATTTTAATAAAAAAGTTAAAAAGGAGGTCTTACTTTGGAAGATAAGAAATTTAAGCCTTATGTTTCAAGAGATACTACAATGAAAGAGGGGAGTTTTAAGGCGATCTTCCTGGGTGTAATTCTGGCTATTATTCTGGGTTCGGCCAATGCTTATCTTGGTCTCAAGGCCGGAATGACAGTTGCTGCTACATTTCCAGCTGCTGTTATTGCCATGGCTGTTCTTAGAATTTTCGGGGGAACAATTCTAGAAGAGAACCTGGCCCGTACCACAGCCTCTGTTGGTGAAGCTTTGGCTGCCGGTGCAATTTTTACCATTCCTGCTTTTGTAATGTCCGGAGTCTGGGATAGTTTTGACTATGTTAAAAGTACACTCTTAATGCTGGTTGGTGGTGTCCTTGGTGTTCTCATTATTACGATTTTGAGAAGAGCACTGGTAGAAGACAAAAACCTGCCTTTTCCTGAAAGTTTAGCCTGCGCCGAAATCGTCAAAGCCGGTCAGGGTGGTCAAACAGGTGCCAAATATGTTTTTAGCGCAATTGGTCTGGGTGCTTTGATCGAATTGTTTAAAAATCCAAATGGCATAACCATTATCAAAGATTCAGTCAAAGGATTTTTACAATTCAGCACTTCAAAGATAGAGCTCCTGAATAGTAAAGCTGAAGTAATTACCAAGAATGCCAAAGAAGCCATATTCCACCAAGAAGGTGGAGCTATGCTGCAAAGCCCTTCATCTTCACCGGCTTTTCTGGGTGTTGGGTATATTATTGGGTTTCGTTTGGCTGCTATCACATTTTCTGGTGGTGTTTTTGGCTGGATATTTTTGATGCCGATCGTTCTTTTTCTAATGTCTAATGGCTTGGAGCCTTTTGCTACTAATCCTCACGATTGGATAAACTTATCAAAGGCGGCCTACAGCAGCACAGTAAAACCAATCGCTGTTGGTGGAATGCTGGTTGGTGCATTTTCAACCTTGTTTGGAATGCGCAAAAACCTGATTCATGGAATTGGAAAAGGACTCGAAGATTTGAAGGCATCCAATGCTGGCGACCGCAGTCATCTATCCAGAATTGACAAAGACCTTCCGCTCAATATTATTCTTCCTGCTGTTGGTGTTCTGATTATTGCTATGATTTTCCTTTATAATATTTTTACTCATAATTTTGGTTCCGCTATTTTGGCCTCAATTGTTATGGCAATGGCCGCATTTTTATTTGCAGCTGTAGCAGGATTCCTGGTTGGTGTGATTGGTAGTTCATCCAATCCAATTTCAGGATTGACACTTTCCACACTTTTAATAGCTGCTGTTTTAATGGTATTAGTTGGTATGAAAGGTGATGCCGGAGTAGCTGCCGTTCTTGGTGTAGCTTCCGTAGTCTGCTGTGTAGCCGGAGTTGCCGGAGACATGATGCAGGATCTAAAAGTCGGACATCTACTGGGTGGTACTCCCTGGAAAATGGAAATTGGTGAACTGATTGGTGTTGTTTTCGCTGCTCTTGTTCTTGTTGTTCCAATTATGGTACTTCATAAAGCCAATGGAATTGGTAGCGAAGCCCTTCCTGCTCCTCAAGCTGGTTTAATGGCTATGATGAGTAAAGGAATTGTAGGCGGACAAATGGCCTGGCCTCTTGTTATTGCCGGAATGTTCTTTGCCGTAGCTCTTCTATTAGTTGGTGCTCCTTCTCCAATGCTGATTGCCGTTGGTATGTATCTACCTTTTAAGACCACTTTCGCAATTTTTATTGGTGGCCTGATCAAATTAACTGTAGACAAAATTTCCGAAAAAGATTTTGAAAAAGACGGAGATAAGGAGATAGTTCATAATACCGGATTATTACTGGCCTCCGGATTAGTTGCAGGTGAGGCCCTGGTGGGAATCATCCTGGCAGCCTTTGTTGCCGGTGGTCTCAATCTAAAAGCTATGGTTGGCCTGCCTGCTGATTTTCATGGTTACTGGTGGTTAGGACTTGTTGTTTTTGCTATTCTTGCTTATGTTTTAATCTATTATCCACATCAGGAACTATTACAAAGAAAGAAGAAACGTAGCTAATGGGTTTATTCGATATTTTCAAAAAGAAGACGGGGAACAAAAGACTTAACTTAGAGGAGGTCGTTCCCCGTCCTCTTGTTAAATCAAAGACAAATGAAGAAGGAAAAGTAACCCTCCTCAAACCAAAATTTAAAAATAAGTTTATTAAGAAATACATTTTGCCAAAGTTGAAATCCCAGCACTTTAAAATTCATCTTGATGAAATTGGTAGTGCTGTCTGGAAACAGATTGACGGCGAAAAAACTGGAGTAGAAATCGCTCAAAACGTTCAGGAGGAATTAGATGAAGATCTTGAGCCTCTTTACAAACGTTTGGCAATATTTTTATCAGCGTTGAAAAACAATAATTTTATAGACTATGGGAAAGAATGAATAAACAAGTTGAGATCAATCGCAAATTTATCAAAAGTCTGCCCAAAGTAGATTTGCATTGCCATCTTGATGGCTCTCTGCGAATTAATACGATTCTCGAGCTGGCAGAAAAAAATAATGTAGAACTACCTTCCACAGATCCCAAAGAACTGAAAAAACATGTTTCAGTAATGGATCAAAATATTACTCTGCCGGAATATATTGACATGTTTGACCTCACCCTATCTGTTTTGCAAACTTACGATGCTCTAAAACGAACTGCTTATGAACTGGCTGAAGATGCTTCCAAAGAAAATATTCTTTATATTGAAGTACGCTACTCACCTATATTACATACAGAAGGTGACCTAAGTACAATGGAAACTGTTGATGCTGTTCTGGAAGGCCTGGAAAAAGCAGAAGAGGACTTCAACATTAAGACCGGCTTGATAATCTGTGGAATCCGCAATATTTCACCTGAGGTTTCCTACAAATTGGCTGAAGTTGCAGTGGCTTATAAAAATCGTGGTGTAGTTGGATTTGATCTGGCTGGCGTGGAAGAAAATTTTCCTGCCAAAGATCACAGAGAAGCTTTTTACCTGATTTTGGATAACAATATTAATACTACAATCCATGCTGGTGAGGATTATGGCCCAGAATCTATTCATCAAGCTTTGCATTATTGCGGTGCACACCGGATCGGACACGGAGTCAAATTGAAAAAAGATGGTGACCTTCTCAATTACGTAAATGATCATAGAGTACCACTTGAAATCTGCCTGACCAGTAATATTCATACCGGTTCCGTGGATAAAATAGATAATCACCCTTTCAAATTTTATTATGATTATGGTTTGCGGGTAACTTTGAATACAGATAACCGCCTAATTTCTAATACCACATTAACAGATGAGTATATGCTGGCCTATAAACATTTTGATCTTGATATTCCTGATTTTAAAGAAATCATTATCAATAGTTTTAAAAGCGCCTTTTTACCCCACAGAACCAGGACTGAATTGATCAAGAAAATTGCTAATGAATTGGATACCTACGTCTCCGTATAATTAATCCAAATATTTTCTGGGGAAAGATGGCTTTATGATTAATTTTCAAAATGTAGCCTGTACTTTTGGCAGTCAGGATGCGGGAGTCAAGAACATCAACCTTAATATTGGTGAAGATGACTTCGTTTTCCTGGTTGGACCTAATGGGGCAGGTAAAAGCACGTTGCTGCGCTTAATCTACATGGATTGTCTGCCTGATGATGGTCTGGTCCAAATTAAAAATTATCGCAGCGATAAAATTCGGGAAAAAGATATTCCTAAATTGCGCAGACAAATAGGAATGATCTTTCAGGATTTCAAACTGCTTGATGACCGTAATGTTTATCAAAATGTTGCTATCAGTTTATACATTTCCCATCATAAAACCAGAAAAATTAAAAACGAAGTTCACGAAAAATTAAATCAACTTAATCTGGGCCATCGAGTTCATTACAAACCCGATAATTTATCAGGTGGCGAAAAGCAAATGGTGGCTATTGCGCGAGCCTTGATCAAGGATCCTATAGTAATTCTGGCTGACGAACCAACCGGTGACCTTGATCCCCGGGCTAGTATCGAAGTCATTGATCAGCTTCACAAAATTAATCAGGAAAATAAAGCGGTCATCGTAGCAACTCATGACTATAATCTGGTAAAAAGAGTTCCCGATGCCCGAATAATTAGCCTAAAAGATGGCCAAATAACGAGTATGATATGATTGTAGTCTGGTTTCTCATAAAAGAAGGCTTCAAAGGTCTGGTTCGCTCAAAATTTGCCGGTGCCTTTACAATATTGATCGTCTGGATAACTCTTACTATTCTGGGTCTAGGTTACATAATTGGTCGAGACACTATCAATGCAGTCAATTCTCTCAAAGCCCAATTTGATATCAATATTTTTATCAGAGAATCAGCCAGTCAGGAAAAGATCCAGGATTTTGCCGATCATTTAAAAGCGCTTGAAGAAGTAGAAGACTTCACTTTCATATCCAAAGATAAGGCCGCCCAAAAATTTCAAAAGGAGTTTGGGAAAGATATCTACTCCGTTCTGGATTATAATCCTCTACCGCCGTCTTTCAACCTACAGCTCAAACCAATATACCGAAATCTGGCCAGTGTGGAAAGTATCACCTCGGACCTTTCTGAATTTTCTGTCATCGATGAAATTAAGTATAAGAAAAATTTTCTGGTCATGCTGGAAAAGTATCAGCGGGTCATTTTATATATTATCACCGGCGCTTTTCTTTTACTATGTTTTATTTCCATTATTCTAATTTCCAATACGATCAAAATGGCGATTTTTTCCAGGCGCAATACTATTTCCACACTCAAACTTATTGGTGCTACTAATAATTTTATTCGAGCACCTTTTATTATTGAGGGTGTACTCCAGGGATTTTTGGGTGCTTCTTTGGCATCGGGAATGATCTATGGCCTGGCCTATTTATTAAACAATCATCTCCAATCTGTAGTTCAATATACTGTAGAACTTAATTTGCCAATTTTTGCTGTAATTGTAAGTTTTGGCAGTGTAATGGGATTATTGGGAAGTATTCGGGCGATTAGAAAATTTTTATAGTTTTATCTTTTTTTCTACGGGTACCAAATAAATTTTTCTTTTCATTTTCAAATTATAAAAGTATTTTTTAGTAGATTTTAATTTAACCTTGTTATGGGGATTAAGAAGGGATTTTATGTTTTTACAGGATCATAAAAAAACAGCATTTATCTGGAAAGATGAGAAAATTTCCTATCACCAGTTCATGGAGAAAGTTGATCAGTATGCCTCTTTTCTAGATGATAAACCAGGCTCGCGCATAGCAATATTTTCGGAAAACCGTCCGGAATGGGCCTATACCTTTTATGCTGCCTGGAAAAGTTCCTTTGTAAATCTTCCAATTGATTTTATGTCAGAACCTGACGAAATCAGATACATTCTTGAAGACGCCCGGCCTTCCAACATTTTTTGCTCGCAAAATTTGAAGGAGAAAATGGATCAGGCCACTCAGGAAATTAGTTATGATCCTAATATTTTTGTTTTTGAGGAACTGAATTTGCCGGATAAGGCTTCAGCTAATTTTCCTGAAATGAACAAAGATGATCTTGCGGCCTTGATCTACACCTCCGGAACAACTGGTAGTCCCAAAGGTGTGATGCTGACTTTCGAGAGTTTAGTTGCCAATATTCAGGCCATTTCCCAGGATGTTGAGATTTATCACAAAGGGCATAATGTCCTAATTCTATTACCTCTTCACCACACTTATCCCCTGATGGGGACATTGATAGCACCAGTTTATGTAGGCGCCACAATGGCTTTTTCGCCTTCTATGGCAACTGAGGATCTTATTAATACACTACAAAATAATGCAATATCCCTGATTGTTGGTGTACCTCGTTTTTACAATTTGATCATGAAAGGTATCAAAGAAAAATTGAATGCCAGTAAAATTGGTAAATTTTTATTTGGTCTGGCCGGAAAAATAAATTCACTCGGTTTCTCCCGCTTTCTCTTTAAATCTGTTCACAAAAAATTTGGTGGACATGTGGAAGTCATGGCCTGTGGTGGTGCAGCTCTTGATAAGCAACTCCAGAAGGACTTTCGCACCCTAGGTTTTGAAATCTACTCCGGCTATGGCATGACTGAAACAGGCCCTTTGATAACTTTTCCACGGCCTGGTGAAATAAAACTGGGCTCAGTTGGTCAGCCTTTGAGTATGAATGAAGTCAAAATCAAAGATGGTGAAATTATTACCCGGGGCAGTAACGTAATGAAAGGCTATTACAATTTGCCTGAAGAAACCGACAAAGTCATCAAAGATAGCTGGCTCCATACAGGCGACCTGGGCTATTTTGATGATGACAATCACCTTTTTATAACCGGGCGAAAAAAAGAGATCATTATTTTACCGAGCGGAAAAAATATCAATCCGGTTGAGGTTGAATTCAAACTTGAAAAAATCACTGATTACATAGAAGAAATTGGTGTTTTTATGCATCATGATCTTTTGCAGGCTGTAATTGTTCCTGATCAGGCTACAATGCGGAAAGATGATATTACTGATGTTGAAGATTATTTCAAATGGCAGGTTATTGATAAATATAACGAAACCGTCTCACCTTATAAGCAGATTAAGAAATTTCACATTATCCATGAAGAATTGCCTAAGACTCGATTGCAGAAGCTGCGAAGATTCAAACTCAAGGATTTGATTCAGGAAAAAGAGGAAAAGCCGAAAGAGCATGAAGACCCTGATTACAAAGAATACAAAATCATTAGTGATTTTATCAGGAAACAGGTAGAACGCGATATTTTCCCTGGTGATCACCTTGATTTTGATATTGGGCTAGATTCACTTGACAAAGTTAGTTTACAATATTTTCTAAAAAATACATTTGGAGTGGAAATCAAGGACGTCCACCTTAGAGAAAACCCCACTGTTCATAAATTATCACAATATGTTCGCAAACAATCTGATCGCATTAAAGTTGAATTTGTTAATTGGAGCAAGATCTTACGGGAAAAAGTTAACATCCAACTGCCTGAAAGCTGGTTCACGCAACCACTTTTAAAACATGTTGGTAAATTACTGCTGAGATTTTATTTTAAGATCAAGATTCAGGGTCTGGAAAATATTCCTGATTCCCCCTACATTTTGGCTCCCAATCATCAGAGTTTTATAGATGGATTGCTGGTAGCAGTTGGTCTCAGTAATATCCAATTGCGTAAAACCTATTTTTATGCCAAAGAAAAGCATGTTAAAAAGCCCTGGGTAAAATTTCTGGCCCGCAAAAATAATGTAATTGTAGTTAATATTGGTGAAAATTTAAAATTATCCCTGCAAAAAATGGCCGCCGTTCTCAAAAAGGGTGAAAATATTATCATCTTTCCGGAAGGTACCCGAACCAAGACTGGCAAAGTCGGTGCTTTTAAAAAGGCTTTTGCAATCCTGGCAAAAGAATTGAACGTTTCTATCGTTCCAGTCGCTATTTCTGGAGCTTATCAGGCTATGCCGCCTGGAACTCATCTTCCAAAATTCAAAAACCAGATTTCTGTCCGCTTTCTACCACCTGTAAAACCGGAAGATAAAGACGTTAACCAATTATCTGAACTGACCCGCAAAATGATCACCGCGACTCTGGATAAAGAAAATTGAAATTGGTCTAATTGGTTCTAATGCTGTCTTAAATATAACCTATCCACTAAATTTTTTAGCGCTAAATAGACTTTATCAGCCATTTCTTTTTGAAATTGGGCAACTTGATTACGTGATGGCTGGTTCTTGCGCCATTCTTTCAATTTTTTATTAGTCCTCTTTATAACAAATTTTTGTATATTCTGAAT
>JAIPJV010000010.1 GCA_021734005.1 Fidelibacterota bacterium | reverse complement strand
ATATTTTCGATCAAGTTAACCAAATTAGGGTCGTGGTAAATATCCTCGATATTTTCTAAATCCGGGGACTTGGTCAACATGAGAGCATGGTCTCGCAAAAATTCAACCGGAGTTTTGTAATCTACAAGATCATAATACTTTCCAGTGTAACTGGTTTCTCCTGCAGCATTTTTTTTCAATAAAGTCTGGTGTTGTTTCTGAACTTTGGGGGAACCATTTTTTTCAATCCAGTCTTCGAGTTGGGGGATCATAAGAGCAATATGTTCCGCATATTCAATCATTTTATCCTGCTGACCTTCTACAACTACAAAAACAGTATTGGCCCCATTAAATTCATTGAAAATCTTATCCATTTCATTCGTCATAGGATGTTCTTCAGGCAGGAGCATAGAAAGGTCCATATTGATAGATAATTGTGAAGCCAGAATAGCAGTTACAATAGTTATCAGGATAATAACTGCTAGCATTCGATAGGTTCGTTCTCCAGCCCATTTTCCCAGAGTATCAAGAAATTTTTCACGCATTATATTTATTCCTTTGTATTATTATAGCAGTTCAAAAATAGGCGCGAAGCCGTAATCTCACCATTGCTTCTTGATAACCAAACTCATCTCTTTGATCATTACCATAAAAATAGTTGCCAAAGAGAGTCAACTCAACATCCTGGTAAATACGATAGACAATTTTTGGATTAATGGTCATACTTTCGTCGTCCAGATTTGCGATTGAAGAAAGGGAAACATCAATCAAATCAGTGATAGGATAGCGGACCATTCCCAAAATATAGTTTTGATTAAGACTTTTGATCTCATAATTAAAATAGTTTAGATAATTTATCAATTCAGTTTTTTGGGCTGGAACACCAAAATCATTGTGATAGTATTCAGTCATTATATATAGAGAATTGCGAAAAGTATAATCAGCGCCAACAATGTATTCATAATGAAGGGCATCATTGTTAAAATCGATCCGATTGGCTGCAATTTCAGTGCGAACTCCCAATCCAAGTAATTCACCTTCCGCATCAAAACCGGCAATTTCCCGGGTTACAGCTGGATTTAAAACCAGAGAGGCTCTATTCATTGGGACATCAGTATATTGGGCGAGCAGATCATTTACTGAAGTGGGATCATATTGGCTTCGGGAATAGGACAGGGCTATATCAAAATTTCCCAGCCAGGCTTTGATTTCATAATATTGTTTAAACTCATCAACATTTTCAGCAGGTTCAATTATTCCAGTTAAGTTATAGCGAACTCCAAGGGGTATCTTTAGTTGAAATGCATTCACACCCCGATTTTCATAAGTGGGATCAAAAATGTCTTTAGTATTAAAAATATCAGTAGGATTCCAGGCATAACCTGATCCCGTAGGGAGCTGCTGCTTGCCGATGATCAAATCAAAATACTGGTGATGCAATTCCAGAAAAATATTATCGATGAAAAGAGTATCCTGCAAATTGTATTCAAATGATGGGATTTTGACAATAGGCTCACCATCGCTATATCGCAGGGTATGATAATATTCCGGCAGGAAATTCATGAAATCATATTCGGTTTCGCCTTCAAAATGTTTATAGATCACATTTCCTGCAATACGGATATTATTGGATGGTGAGACGTCCATATCAAGGCGCAATTTATGATAATTGGTATAAAGCTGCTTGTCAGGAAGAGAGATATAGTCCAGTTCTGTCTCATAATAACCGAACCAATAGACTTTTGAAAAAGCAGTTGTAATTAGTAGAAAGAATATGAATAATTTCTTGAGCATAATAACTCCCAACTTTATCTTCTTAAACGTCTTTCACTGAAAAAATTCTGATCATATTCTACGTCATAGGTTATTTCTTCGTATTCCATGACTGTCCGGGTATTCTGTTGAACATTTTTCATGACCATATTTGTTGCTGTCGGATGACCCTCGATATTTTCAATATTTTCCATGATCAATTTTTTGAGCAACTCCCCATCTTTATAATAATCAACCTGGACAGGATAATAATCAGAGGTTCTCAACCAGACCACCATTTTAGAGTAGGCAACATTTGCATTTTCAGAAGGGAAGCATTCTAGTTGATAACATTCTACATCATTAACTTTTGATTTTCCTTTATTTTTCGGGATATAATCCTCTTTCCAGCTTTCGCCTGTTCCCATATCCTCGTAAGTGAAGTCAGAGCCTTCAAAATTTTGCCGTTTGGCATGGGAGGCCAGTTTACGAACTCGTCTGGTACGACGATTATACATCCAGATATCATCGGCAAAATTTTTCATCATCATGGCATTTCCCCGCACCCGGGCTGGCTCCAGATAGCGCATGAGCGTCATTTCGCCTTCACCAGCAGTGAAAGACCTATATTTCAAAGTTCTGGTTTCACCGGAAGTTGTTCTGATAGTTTGGATAAGTGTTGCCCGGGAAGCCTCAGGATTCATAATATCGATGGCCTTATCTAAAAGTTGATTGCCTGTAATTTTTTGTGCTGATAAAATTGAAACTGAGATGATTAGAATAATAAATATTTTTTTCACTTTACCACTCCTTATTTTTGGATGAGTCCTTCTAAGAGAATTGCTTTTAAATATTTTCTACTTTTTTCAGCATCAAAATTATCTTTCTGCATCATGAAATGGAGACCAAATCCATCTACCATACTAAAAAATAAATAGGCCAGATAAGATGGATCAATGTCCTGACGGAATATATCAGCCTCCTGTCCCTCTTCAAATATTGGTTTCAAAATGTCATAATACTTGAGAAAATATTTTTCAATTACGTTTTCCTTGCCTGTTTTTAGAGATTTTCTGTAGAGGAAGAACATAATTTCAAAGATAAGAATCAGACTGGTAACATTTTTTTCTTCCAGCATTTCAATAATATCATCAAAACTTCGGTCGATTAGTAATTCAACTTTTTTATCAGGTGATATGTCTTTTTCAATAATTGTATTCCAGCTATCCAGAAATTTGTCAAAGACCATTTTAAATAGATCGTAAACTATCTCCTCTTTGCTATTATAATAATGGTAAAAAGAGCCTTTGGCAATATTGGCTTGATTGGCAATCTCTGAAACAGTGCCTCTTTCATACCCGTGTTTTGAAAAGACCTGAATTGCGGCATCAATGATATTTTGTTTTTTATCTTCAGTCATTGTAGACCTCAGGTTTGATGACAGTTGACTGACTGGTCAGTCATATATTATGGCTTTTTAATTATTATGTCAAGCTCGGCCTTGTTATTTTTGTGGAAAATTTTTTTTATACCTTCTCAAACTCAAATTTATTATTGTTAAAGGGCGAAGATTTCTTATCCTTTTCAAACTAAGGAATTCTTGAGGATTTTTGTTGCAACCCAAATAGGTGTGTTAGAAGCAAAGCATTTGAGTCAAATAAATGGAGAAAGGTTATTGCAATATAAATCTCAGTTTCCATTAAAATCAAGTAAAGTTGTTTCATGGTTCAGTTTTTTGAACCTGAATTATGCATAACCCTCCAGAATATAGTGGTTAATCTCTTATTAATTATAGTTTTAACATCTCTGTTTTGAAAAAACTGAGTTTCTTGAGGTTATGCATAATTTTAAGGTTAATCCCGAAAATCCCGGAGGGATTATTCGGCCCGGAGGGTAGAAAATGCCACCTGGAGGTCTCTATGAGAAATGTTAATGAATTTTCTAGGTGAAAAAGTCGCAGGAAAAAATTATCATGACCATCGTTATAGTTTGCTGGGAAAATCTGCAATATATTAATAAATATGCTGTTATCATTAAATTAGCTTCCATTAGATTTGTACTAAAAATATAAATTTTATTTGTTATCGAATTTGAATTTTCCACCTTAATCTTGTAGATTATTATGTCATAGGATATTTCTCGCTATTTGATTGTCGAAAAATTGAAATGTTACTCCAGGCAGAAAGGATGGATTCAGGTACCTTTTGGAGAGAGGGGATACAGGTTACATATACAATCACCAACAGTTAACTAACGAAAAAAGATAAAATTTTAAATGATTAATAATTCAATTATTTGACTTATTTGAAAAGATAATAAGGAAACTTAACAAACAAATCGCTTTGATTTATTATGCGAAATTATTAAAATATTTGGGTAGAGAGAGAGAAAAGATAATTTTGAGGAGTAGAGTAAAACATAATTTCAAAATAATTTAAAACTCAATTTTGCTAAGGAGAGAGGCACATGAGGGAAGGAAATTGGTTTAGTAATTTAGCGATACAAAGATTTACGACACGTTCATTAAGACTTTAAAAATTTACATATCAATATTTTAAAAGAACAAATATTTGGAGTGATTATGAAAAAAAATTTATTGATTATTTTAGGTATTATAATTTTATCCTCCATGCTCCTATTTTCTGCCTCAACTGGAAAAATTGCCGGAACTGTTACAGATGCTGAAACAGGAGAACCCTTATCTGGAGTTAATATAGTAGTAGAAGGTGAAGGACTAGGAGCAGCAAGTGATATGGAGGGCTACTTTTCGATTATTAACATTCCGCCTGGCAGATATACAATAGTTGCGACTATGATTGGTTATGCAAAATTCAGATTGACAAATGTAAGGGTTAATATTGATCTTACGACTAGTATTAAGATCGAAATGCAGAGAGAAGATATAAAAGGTGAAGAAATTGTAGTAAGAGCCCAAAGGAAGATAGTTAAAGAAGATGTATCTTCTAGCCAAGTAAATGTTGCTGCTGATGAAATTGAAGATCTTCCAGTCCATAGTGTAGAATCAGCAATTGGGATGCGAGCAGGAGTAAGTGGATTAAATATTCGTAATGCAGGTCAATCAGGTACTGAAGATGAAGTTGCCCTTATTATGGATGGTATATCTTTAAAAGATGAAAGAACTCAGCAGCCCATTACAGGAATACCTCTTTCTTCAGTACAAGAAGTAATGGTTCAATCGGGTGGCTTTAATGCAGAATATAGTAATTTACAGGCCGGTGTGATTAATGTTGTAACTAAAGAGGGAAGCCCAGAAAAATACACATTTAATATGAATTTTCGGTATCGACCTCCCGCTCCAAAACATTTTGGTAAATCAGTTTATTCACCTGAATCCTATTACATGAGACCCTGGCTTGATGATGAAGTTGCATGGAACGGGACAAAAAGCGAGCCTTTTACTGATCAGAATGGGAATGACCAATATGATAAAGGCGAACCTTTTGAAGATTTGAATAATGACGGTAGCCATTATACATCCCCTTGGGGAGATTACATGCAGGAAAAATACCCCGATTTTCAGGGTTGGAATAATGTTGCTCAAGACAAATTAGATAATGATGATCCTACTGATGATTTAACACCGGCAGCAGCAAAAAGACTTTTTGAATGGCAGCATCGAAGAGATGGAAATATAACTGAGCCAGATTGGAATGTGGATATGGGAATTGGTGGACCATTTCCTTTCCCATCTTTAAGTAAAAAATTAGGGAATCTTCGATTTTATTCATCTTTTCGTTCTGAAAAAACTATGTATATTGTGCCTTTAAAAAGAGATGCATATAGCAACTGGTCAATGTCAAATCGATTTACTTCCAATATTACTGATAATATCAAACTCAAACTAAGAAATTTTATAAAAGAGGATAATACTGTATCAGAAAGTGAAACAGGTAATCCATATTATGTTTATGGTGGTATTTACGATGTAGCAAATAATTTTGATGGTGATTCTCAGCAAAGAAGTAAAATATTTTACCCTGATTATTACTGTGCTTCAGATATTAGTAACTATTTATATTCAGCTAAACTTATACACACCTTAACGCAAAACACTTATTATGAGGTATCAGGAGAATATAGTTCTACTAATTATTTAACTGGCCCCGGTGATGTTAGGAATACTGAGCCAAAATATGATATTCTACCAGGAGCCGATTCTGAATATTTAGCCAGCGAAGCTCCATATGGTTTTGAAACTAGTCTATCATCAGAAAGTATTGATGGCTTTATGATGGGTGCTAAAAGTAATGCTAGAGATTCAACAAAAACAAAACATTTAAAAGGACGATTTGATATAGTCTCACAGGTAAATAAGAATAATCAGATAAAATCAGGCTTAGTATTTGATTATTATGATTACCATATGAATTATGGTGCTGTTAATCCTGAACTACCTGTTGGAAGACCATGGACAGAATGGCAGGAGAATCCTTTTCAAATTGGTGCTTATATTCAGGATAAACTAGAATTCGAAGGGTGGGTAGCTACTATTGGTTTAAGAGCAGAATATTTTGATCCTAATACTCAAAAATTTGCAGTAGATGCTTATAATAAAGCTTTATTTTCATCCAATTATAAGCCATCAAATCTGGATGATATTTCCAAAGAGGAGGCCAAGGGTCTATTCACATTATTGCCGAGATTGGGAATAAGTCATCCTATTACAGAAAATTCTAAACTTTATTTTAATTATGGACATATGAGACAAAAGTTCTCACCAGATCAGTTATTTGGAGTTGAGCGGGTCACAAGTGGACAAATGAGTGAATATGGTAATCCCGAGTTACCTATGGAGAAAACTATTCAATATGAACTTGGTTATGATCATTCTTTATTTGACAAGTACCTGCTTCATCTTTCAGGTTATTATAAAGATAAAACAGATCAGGCTTCTCGAGTATACTACACAAGCGCAGATAATACTGTTGATTATTCTCGCTGGTCCAATATTTTCTATCAGGATGTAAGAGGTTTCGAAGCCGAACTACGAAAAACTAGAGGTGATTGGTTAACGGGGTTTATCAATTATACTTATGCAGTTTATTCTTCTGGTCGTTTTGGACTACAATACCAGTATCAAAATCCAACTTTACAGAGACAATACGAGGAAAACACCTCAGCACAAGAACAATATAAACCAATTCCTCAACCTAGGGCTAATTTCAATATATCATTTCATTCTCCTTCCTACCAAAATGAATCAAAATTAAATCAACTTTTATTTAGTAAATGGGATCTATCTTTGACAGGTCACTGGTCTGCAGGGGGGTATGCGACTTACGGAAATGTTTACGGAGTCACGAATAATGTTCGCTGGAAGGATAATTATAATGTTGATCTAAAAATGGCCAAAACTATGAAATTTGATAAATTACGCCTAACTTTCATTGCCGAAGTATTTAATCTATTTAATTTTAAGCATTTATCAATGGCAGGGTTAGGTGATCCGTACCTGACTCCAGAAATTCGTACAAAATATGAGAATTCACTACATTTCAAGAAAAAAGTATACGAAGAACTAGGTGAGAAATATATTTACGGTGACGATAAATTGGGTGATTACAGACCTCTTGATGTACCCTATCAACCTATGGATTATGTCAATAGGATAGATAATAATTTTCAAGGTCAATCTGAATATATTTACAAGATTGACCAAATTTCCACTGATATGCTCTCTTCTGGTATTGATTTAAATAATTATAATGTAACTGATGGCGTGATCACTGATTTTAATGAATTTGTTCAACTTAATGAAGAAGGCAAATATGAGATAGTAAAAGGTTCTCGAATAAATCAGGTTTTAGATGATAAAGCCTATATATTTAATCCAGTTAATGAGTCTTTTATGTTCTTAAATCCTCGTGATGTTTTTCTTGGAATTAAAATTTCTTATGAATTATAAAATTAATATTTCAGTAACTAGAGAGGAAAGTATTTATGAAATATTTCAATAAGAAGAATATCCAATTTGTGTTGGCTACTGTACTTTTTATTGCTTTATTTTTTATCAACGCTGATTATTTGAAAGGGGCAGCAGCAAAATGGATAGCAATTGGCGATTTGAAAAATTTTTATCAGGAGCATGGTTGTGAGCCAGAAGAAGATTTTGGTGATCAGCAGCAATTTGGTTTGCAATGGCATCAATTTTATCCACGACAGGATAACCAAGCTGCAAAGGGCTTTTGGATTGGTGTGAAAAATTATGATGATCCTATTGGAGGAAAGACTTTTTCACATAAAGTGGTCCATTGTGGCCCAAGACCAAGACCTACTATTGAAGAGGATGAGATGATGCCAATTCCGTTTCCTAGCTCAGGCACAGGTCTAAAGATGTATGGAAGAATTCCACATCCTCAAGTCTATGTTGATGGAGCACCTGCTAGTGATCTAAGATATGATGATGTAGTAGAAGTTATAGATCCTGATCTACCAAGTGATAGGATGTTAGTAAATAAAATTCATACTGAAGTTGGTATTGATGTAACAAGAAAAATATATGCCTACAGTCATGATGATTATGATGATTTTCATATTATGGAATATACTTTCAAAAATACAGGTATATGTAGTCAAGATGAGACGGTAACTCATAATCAGACTTTAGAAGATGTCTATTTTCACTGGCAATTTAGATATGCAGTTTGCAAAGAGGGAACAGTTGAAGGTACTGGTATAAATTTTCGCGGTGATCCTGGATGGGGTACAATTCGTGATATGCGTTGGGGAATAAACACAATGAATGAAGTAATTGGTGAACATCCTAATAATCCGAGAGAAGAATCGGTCTATCCAACAGATAATCTGTTAAATAAGCAAGGTTTTGGAGAGGCAGAGTATTTTAATAATGAAGTTATGAGGGCTTTTTATTCATGGCATGGTAAGCATTCTGAAACAGCTTATGATAATATTGGCTCACCGAATGTTAATGGATATAGAGCTGATGGTAGATTGGGAGCTTATCAATTTGTCGGAGTCGTTACTCTGCATGCTGATAAAAGCGCTAGTGATCATGGCGATGATCTTGACCAGCCGGCTACAGCTATTAAGATTGAGTCTAATGCTCAGGCAACAACTAATAATTCTCAGTGGAATGAAGATAGAATGAAAAGTGAATATGAACAATATTGTTCATATGGATATCCAGAAAAAAGTCAAGCTGAACAGGTAGGAGGTGGTTATGCAAACCAGTCCGCCGGAGTTGGTGGCGGTGGATTCTCTCAGGCTATAGCGTATGGACCCTATACTCTTGAACCAGGTGACTCTGTTAAAATTGTATGGGCAGAAGCAGCTGGTGGATTAGATAGAGAAACAGCCCATCATGTTGGACGCCAGTGGTATAAAGTTACCCAGGAAGGACAAAAAGTTAATGTAAATATGCCCGACCCATCCGATCCATCTAATATAATTTCAAAAACTATAGAAGGTGAAAGTGCTGCAAATGAGTATAAGAATGCGTGGGTATACTCAGGAAAAGACTCTCTACTTAAAACATACAAGGCAGCCCTTGATCTTTATAGAAACAAGAATCTTGATCTCGATGATCAGTATCCCCCCGATCCACCTGCAAATTTCATGGTTGAATCTCAGGGAAATAGGATTCTATTGAAATGGACTGAAGAATCAGAAACTCATCCTCGTTTTCAGGGATACAAAATATTTAGAGCAAAAGGAAGTATGGACTCTAATTATGTTGAAATCGCTGACTTGAATGTTACTGATGGGAGTCTCAATGAACATAAGGTTTCTGGTGCTGATCTGCCACTCCAATTTTCTGACAAAACAGCAATACGAGGGCAAGTCTACTATTATTACATTACTGCTTATGATGATGGTAGTACTACTATTGATGGTAAACCGATTAAAAGTGCGCCATATTGGACAAGAACAAACACTGGTGCTCATTTATTAAAACCGCCCTCAGAAACATTAAAAGATATTAGAGTTGTACCGAATCCTTTCAATATTCGCAATAGAAATATTCAGTTTTCAGGAGAATATAATAAGATAATGTTTCTCAATTTACCTGCTGCCTGCCGTATAAAAATATTCACTGAGAGAGGAGATCTTATTAAGACTATTAATCATGAAGGAAGTGGAGATGCCCGGTGGGATCTAGTTACATCGTCCAGACAAATTGTGGTAAGCGGTGTATATATTGCTCACTTTGAAGTACCTGAAAATATTTATGATGAAAATACAGGTGAGCTATTGATAAAAAAAGGCACAAGTACATTTAGAAAATTTATCATCATAAGATAACCTTCTATTTAACAAGGAGAATTAATATGAATTGGTTGAATAATAAAACTTTAGTTCTTTCTCTTGCATTATTCCTCTTCATGGTGGGATGTGAAAGTATTGTAGAAAGTATAGATAGTAGCTTTAAAGAAGAAGAGTATAAGGTTATGGAAATTGATGAGATAGCAGCTCAAACCTTATCAGATACTACTTATGAAAGCATTAGAACTGCTACAGTAGAAGAATATATGAAAATAGAGAATGAAGATACTACTATTAATTATGTTGTAACTCATGCTGATACAAGTGATACATTAGATAATAATGATAAATCTTCCATATTTAATACTATTTATCCAGATAGTAATTGGATTGCAGAAGAAGAAATAAATTATCAGGTTAAAGTTAGTGGTGATATAGATGAGACTTACCAGTGTCTAAAAAATTCTGAAAAAAAGAAAATTGTTATATATATGAATAATTTTTTGGGAATAGAAATATATGATACAGAAGGTGGTTTAATAGAGCCTAATTCGAGTTATTTTCCAATGGAAACCATTGCAAAATATAAAGATATAATAAAAACAAGAACGCTTTATGATTTATCTTCTGGTAACTATTTAATAAAATTTATTACTAGCGATAAAACTACGAGTAACACTTTTAATCTTGCTATTCTTGAAGAAAAATAAATTATGCATAGACATTTTGGAGGTCTTAATGAAATTTAAAAAATTAGTATACGGAATATTCATTTCAGTGTTTTTAATCTCCACCAGCATATTTGCTAAGGATTATGAAAAATTAGCACAAACAGGTTTTCAATTCCTTAGTGTGAATACATATGCTAGAGGTACCGCTATGGGCGGAGCAATGACTACAGTAATGGATATCGGCTCCGGAGCCCTTTTCTTTAATCCCGCTGGTTTGGCTTTATCAGAAAACAGGGCGGATGTCTCTCTTTCCCAAAATAACTGGATTGCTGATATAAAACACAACTCTCTCAGTGCTTCTTTTAAACCTCTTGGAGGTCAACTGGGAGTTATTGGAATTAGCGCTATTTCAGTTGATTATGGAAAAATGCAGGGTACGATGACATGGAATAATGACAAGGGGTATATTGATACTGAAATATTACAGCCTTCAGCACTTTCATTTGGATTAGGGTATGCTAAAGAATTGTCAACAAAATTTTCTGTAGGTGGACAGGTAAAATATGCTGGTCAGAATCTTGGACAATCAGTAGTTGAAGTAGAAAAAACTGATAGTTTGGGGGTTGCCAAATATAAAGAATTTGCGACCGCTTTTGATTTTGGGACACTTTTTCGGACTGGATGGGAGAGTATAGTTTTCGGAATGTCAATTAGAAATTTTTCTAATGAAATCCGTTTTGAAGATGAAGGCTTCCAATTACCTCTTACATTTCATATTGGCTTGTCAATGGATGTCTTAGACTTTGTACCTATACATTCAGGGACACATAATTTATTTTTATCTGTAGATGCGGTCCATCCCCGTTCTTATCCTGAGTATGCTAATTTGGGACTTGAATATAGTCTAAATGATGTGTTTTACTTACGATATGGATATATGGGCAATAGAGATGAAAGGTCATCTAGTTTTGGACTTGGAATTGAGAAGTTCGGTTTATCATTTGATTATTCTTATATGCCTTTTGGAGTGTTTGAAGAAACTCAATGTTTCACCTTAAATTTTGCTCTATAATCTCAATTTAGTGAAATCATTGAGCTATATTAGGACTTGATAAAAAGGAAATAACATGCATCTCGCATTTAATAAAAATCACAATATACTGCAATTTTTAGCTATTCTTGTTGTATCATCTGTTTTGTTTTTAAATGCTGCAACTACAGGGAAAATAGCCGGTACAATATCTGATAAGGAAACTGGTCAACCATTACCAGGCGCAAATGTTGTGATTGAAGGCACTTCTATGGGGGCTGCTTCTAATAATGATGGTTATTATGTTATCCTTAATGTTTCACCAGGAACCTATAATTTAAAAATTTCAATGATTGGTTATAAAACAGTGGTAGTCAAGGAGGTCAATGTCAATATTGATCTAACCACAACAGTAGAAGTGGAAATGGTTCCTGAAGCAATGGGCATGGAAGAAGTAGTAGTCGAAGCCAGAAGGCCGGTAGTTGCAAAAGATGTTTCTGCTAGTGAATTGAATGTTAATTCCGAAAAAATTGAATCTTTGCCAATAAATGATGTAGAGGATGTGATTAATCTTCAGGCAGGTGTGGAAGATGGACTGGCAATCAGAGGTGGTAGTGCTCGCCAGACTACTTTTATAATTGATGGCTTTGTACAAAATGATGAAAGGTCTCATGACCCTGTTATGTCAATGAATATGAATACTGTCAAAGAGGTAAAGGTCCAGACCGGTGGTTTTAATGCGGAGTATGGCCAAAGCCGTTCCGGCGTTATTAATGTAGTTACTAAAGAGGGTCCAAAAACGAGTTATACAGGTGCTTTTACTGTCCGTTATCATCCACCTACTGCAAAGCATTATGGTTCATCTGCTTATTCAGAAGACTCCTATTTTTTACGACCATATATGGATCCTGAAGTATGCTACACAGGTACTAAAAATGGGAACTGGGATCAATATACCAGGGAACAATATCCCATATTTGAAGGCTGGAATTATGTTGCCCAATCAACTTTAAGAGATAGTGATCCGGACAACGATCTATCACCTGAAGGTGCAAAAAGATTATTTGAATATCAGCACAGAAGACAGGGTGATATAAAAAAGTCTGATTACGTCATTGATGCTGGTTTGGGCGGCCCTGTTCCTCTAGTAAGTGATGCTCTCGGTAATTTAAGATTTTATGGATCATATAGACAATTGCGGGAAATGTTTGTTATCCCGGTCTCCAGAGAGAGTTATAATAATTATGTAGGTAATTTAAAACTAACTTCCGATATAACTTCCGATATAAAAGCAATTTTAAATTTAAGAGGTAGCCGAACTCAATCAACTTCGCCTTATAATTGGACAACAACTCCTACTGGCGATGTCATGAGATCGACCTATTCAGTTGCAGCCAGGGCAACTTCGGAAATGCTTTTTGTACCGGCCTATTATAGCCCCGCCGATATTGATAGGGGACAAATAGGACTAAAAATTAATCATGTTATTGCATCTGATACTTATTATGAATTTAAGATACAACATGATGTCAATGCCTACAATACTTTTCAAATGGATCTGAGAGACACTACTGATAATACAGATATATTTCCTGTCGATGGTGAGCTCCTCGTAGATCAACAACCCTATGGTTATTGGGGTTACGGAGTTGGTTCAGTTGGTGATAATATCCGTTTAGGTGGCTGGCAAAATCTTGGTCGAGACAGTAGTGTTATTCAGACTACCAAGATTCAATTTGACTTTGTAAACCAGTTTAACAGCAAAAATCAGTTTAAAACCGGTATTGATATTACTTTAAATAATTATGACATTCAGTCATCTACTTCAAATCCAGGTATGGAAACTTGGAATCGTGAGCAGGTTTATGAAGTCAGTCCTTACAGAATAGGTGTTTATGCCCAGGATAAATTAGAATTTCAGGGCTTTATAGCCAATCTAGGACTACGACTTGACTATACTTATGCAAACCGTGAATACTATACTTTAGACCCTTATAGCGAATATTACGAGTCTGGTAAAGGAAATCTAATTGAGGACGAAGCTCCCAGTAAAGATGCTAAAGCTTACTGGGCTGTTAGTCCTCGACTGGGAATCTCCCATCCTATTACTGATGATTCAAAATTATATTTTAACTATGGACATTTCCGCACTGAGCCTGAGTCTTCCGAGAGGTTTCGAATTCAACGATATTATGACGGTTCTATCACTTCCATTGGAAATCCGAACTTAAAAATGGAGAAGACTGTATCCTATGAAGTGGGATATTCGCATAATCTATTCGACCAATTTTTACTTAATATTGCCGGTTATTATAAAAATGTTACAAATCAAATAGGAAATGATCTAAATGATTCATGGATTTATTACGAAAATGTTGATGGTACAGTTAAATATTATCGCCCTGATAATAACCAATATGAAGATATCAGGGGTTTTGAAATAACTCTTGACAAAAAAAGAGGTGACTGGCTAACCGGTTTTTTCAATTATACTTATATGGTCAATACCTATGGTTATTTTGGTTATATGGCATACTATGAAAATCCCAATAGGATGCGAGAATATTTAATGCAAAATCCCTATCAGGAAAAACCAAGTCCACAACCTTACGCCCGGTTTAATCTTGATTTTCATACGCCTGATGATTTTGGGCCTAAATTTTCCAGATATAGGCCACTTGGTGGCTGGAACTTGAATCTTTTGGGAACCTGGAGAGCAGGGGATAAGGAAACCTTTAATCCCAATAATATCCTGGGTACAGGCGTAATAAATAATGTTCAATGGGTAGATTACTATAATTTGAATGCCCGTCTTTCCAAAAGGGTTAAAATGGAAGATGTGAGTTTTAAGATCTTCGTTGATATTTCCAATGTATTCAATATAAAACGGCTTTCTACAGCCGGCTTTTCCGGTAGTAGAGATAGATATAATTATATGAATTCTTTGCATTTCGATTGGGAAGATGGCATCCAGCATGGTGATGATCGAGTTGGCAGATACAGAGAATCCGATGTTGAATACATACCAATGCAAAGTATAGAAAATGTAGCTGATATTAGTTCACCTGATTCCAGAGTACTTTATTATGATCAGGTCAGCGACCAATATAAAATGTATAAGAATGGTGCCTGGGAAGATAGAAGCAAAGATTGGGTTCAGAAAAATGTTTTGGATAAAAACGCTTACATAAATATGCCCGATATAGGATCCTTGACTTTCCTTAATCCAAGGTATATCGAATTTGGTATACAAATAATGTTTTAGATACCGGAGATTAATTTTATGATTGATTTCATTAAAAATAATTTCAGTTTACTAATTTTAACAATAATTGTTTTTATTCTCCCGGCTAATTCTATAATGGGTCAGGGTATTAGTGAAAATGAAACCCGCCATATCAGAATTGGTGACCTCCAGAGCCATTTTTCTGCCTATGGTTCTGAGAGAGGCTGGAATAACAGCTACTATGAAGGTTTAAAATGGCCGGCTCTCTATCCTTACACAGATAATGCCGTAATAAAAAGAGCCTGGGTTGCCATGCAGGACTTTACCGATGCAGAAGGCGTTTATTGGGATCATTGGGCCAATTATTTTTATAAGGGCTATGTTAATTTGTCGCTCTATCCCATGGAATTGAAACAATCTGCAAAATTTCCCGCCCCTACAGTGTATGTGGATGGTGAGGATATTACCGCACCCTATAGAGGTGATGTCGATACAATCGATGCCAGTCAAATCCCCGATAGAATTGTCAACAATCTAGTTAATATGTCATGTGGGCTTACCATGACCAGACGGGTAAAAGCCTTTAGTCAGCAGTTTCATGATGATTATCTTATAAAAGAATTTATTTTTACCAATACCGGTAATGTTGATTATGATCCTGAAGTCGAATTAACTGATTCCTTAAAAGGACTTAGAATCGGGTGGGGTACTCGATACAGTGTCAGTAGAGAAGGATCAATGCATTCAGATTATTCTCAGTCCTATGGCAAACATAGCTGGGTTACCAGAAGAGGTGAAAACTATAAACAGCATTATCAGGAAGTAAAAAATTTCACAGAAAATACTCCTCTAGATCAATTGGAGTGGATTCGTTGTGCTTTTAGCTGGTTAGGACAGTCTGAAGATGTGAGCTATGATATGGTAGGAGCACCGTATATAAATTCAAATGGCCGTTTAACAGCACCTCAATTTGCAGGCTTTGCTGTATTACATGTGGATAAAAATGCTGAAAACAAAGAAGATGATCCGGAACAACCGGTGTTTTTAGGCTGGCATGCTGGCGATACTTATCCTTCTATTGGAAACTTAAGACAATCAGATAAAGAAGGTATGAGCCAGGTCTATTCTATGTTAAGTGGAAATCCCCATGGTGGTGAATCAAATGGTGGATCTACCAGGATGTTTGAGGAAAACACCGAGTCAATTACTGATCAAGTTGACCCTTATAAAGTTCATGGTGATGGTGGAGGCACTAACGCAATGGTTACTTATGGACCTTTTGACCTGGCCCATGGTGAAAGCATAAAAATAGTAGAAGTTGAAGGAGTTCAGGGATTAAATAGGACGCTGTGTGAAAAAATTGGCGATAACTGGCTTAAGGAAAATTCACCTTATCAATTGCCACCTGATGGAGCTTTCCCGAATGAAATTAATTATGGCAGCACTACCGGTGATAAAGATATTTACAAAAATGCCTGGGTTTATACTGGAATGGATTCCATACTTCAGACTTTTAGTAGAGCACTAAGGAATTATAATATGAACTACGAAATTCCGCAACCGCCTAAGCCTCCAACAGTTTTTAATATAGAATCAGGAGGCGATAAAATTAAGCTCTCCTGGGCTGTAAGTCCATCTAAGAATGAATCTAACTTTGCTGGATACCGTATTTACAGGGCAGTTGGGAAACCTGATACAACTTATGAAAGAATAGCAGATCTTCCTAAAGGGACTACTTATTTTGAAGATAAAAGTGCTGTAAGAGGTTTTTCTTATTACTATTATATTTCAGCATATTCAGATGGTAGCAAAAATAATGAAGGCATAGCCAATCCAACTGGAGAGCTTGAAAGCAATAAATTTTATACTTTGACCAATAAGCCAGCTTATCTCAGAAGAAAAGCTGGAAAAGACCTGGATAATATAATGATTGTACCCAATCCCTATAATATTCGAGCTAAAGATCTTCAATATACAGGCGAGCCAGATAAAATCATGTTTTTGAATATTCCGGCTTACTGTAAAATAAGGATTTTTACAGAAAGAGGAGATCTTATCAAGACGATTAATCATAATGATGGCAGTGGAGATGAACCCTGGAATTCTATAACCTCTTCTCGACAAACCGTCGTCAGTGGTGTTTATCTTGTTCATTTTGAAGTCACAAGGGATTATGCCGATCCCGAAACTAATGAATTACTTTATAATAAAGGTGACTCTATAACTAAGAAACTAGTAATAGTGAGATAAAAATAAATTTTTGAGGTATTTTTAATGAACAAGAACAAAATAAAATTAATTATAATACTAACTTTATTGATCTCATTCTATACAATATCAGCTCAGGATAAGCTTGCCCAAACCGGTTTTCAATTTCTTAGTGTTGCTACTGATGCCAGGGGCGGTGCAATGGCTGATGCAATGACTACAGTGCAACTGAATTCTAGTTCTCTGTTTTTTAATCCAGCAGGAATGGCTCGAATGAAAAGCCGCTTTGATATTAATGCAACCCAAAATAACTGGATTGCTGACATAAAACATAACTCCTACACAATGGCTATTCGCCCTGCCGGTGGAAGATTTGGCGTGATTGGCTTATCTTTTATGTCTGTAGATTATGGGGAAATTCAAGGTACAATGGCATGGGGTAATGATAAGGGGTATGTTAAAACAGAGGTTTTTGAACCGTCAGCATATGCTCTTGGGATTGGCTATGCATCGATTTTAACTGATAAATTTGCTGTTGGAGGACATGTTAAATATGCTGGTCAGCAATTAGGCAGAAGTTCGGTCCCAGTTGTCGAAGATAGCTTAAAAGTCAAACGAAATAAAGCCTATGCTGTAGCCTATGATTTTGGGACAATTTACAGAACGGGGTATAAGAGTTTAAAATTTGGTATGTCGGTTCGTAATTTTTCCAATGAAATAAAATACGAAACTGAGAGTTTTCTTCTACCCCTGACCTTTCGAATAGGAATCTCTATGGATTTGATGGATCTTGTAAGTAATATGGATAATCACATCCTCCTAACAACTATTGATGCCACCCATCCCCGTAGTTATCCTGAGCAACTAAAATTTGGCATGCAGTATGG
>JAIPJV010000009.1 GCA_021734005.1 Fidelibacterota bacterium | reverse complement strand
AAAGATGGCTACCACGCCATTGATGCTCTTGAAAGTATACTGCAAAAGGAGACTGATCATTCTCTAGCCTGGCACTGGAATCAATTCTTTCAAGCCATTTATTATACAGGAAACCGATACAATCCGAGCTATTCTATTTGTGAAGATGCGCAGTATTTTCCTGAACTCCGCATCGATTATACCAACCATCCAATTTTTAATAAAGAGCAGGATTTGACAGCCAGTGTATCACCGGGGGCAACCCGAAGTTTTCAACTCACTTTTGATCAATCCCAGTATATAGGAGTTGATAAAAATAGCAGCTATCAGGATTCCCTTACTTCTGGTTATACGATTCATAACCAATTATTTAATGATATTTCCAGTGAGTTTAATCTTTATCAGGATACCTTTATTGGAGAAATTTCTTCCCAGGATACATTGATCGTTTATATGACGAATTCAACTTTGCAGAAATCCATGGATTTTAATTTTACTGTTTCAGAGCGAGAAAAACCGGCTATTGCTACAGAAATTCTCAATCTCTATCCCAATCCACTTGATACTCAAAATAGTGACCGTTTCTCTGTTGAAGTTCTAGCTGATGTCCGCAATGAAAATTTTAAGTTAATTCTCTATGATCTGCTCGGCCGCAAAGTTGTTGAGGAAAAATATACATTAGATAGAGAACTGGAAACTTCACAAATATATGATTTCTATATTCGACCGGAGATATCTTCCGGAATTTATATTTTACAATGCAAAACTGAAAGTGGCTCAAATAGCAAAAAAGTGACAATCATGCATTAATGAGAATTATATGAAACGCGTGGCCCGGTCAGCACAATTTGAACAAAAAATAAACAAGTCCCGCTTTATTGGCTATTGCTATCCTGTCAAATCACGAGAAAAAGCAGAAGATTACATAGAAAAAATTGAAAAAGAGCATTACAAAGCCACCCATGTCTGTCCAGCTTATCGGATTCTGGGAGAAAATGAAGTATTATCATATAATTCTGATGATGGTGAGCCTGCCCGCTCTTCCGGACCACCTATAGAATCGGCGATTGAAGGCCGTGACCTGGTTAATACTTTGTGTGTTGTCGTTCGCTATTACGGAGGCATAAATCTTGGAGTTGGTGGCTTGATCCGGGCTTACGGAGGCACAGCGGGAAAAACTCTGGATAAAGCCGGTGTCAAAAAATTTGTTAAAAAGAAAAAAATACAATTATTTGTTCCTCATAAAAGTTACCCGATATTGCTGAAAAATCTACAAATTCAGCAGGTGGATTTCGAACAGGATTATACAACTGATGGGGCTGTTATCGAAGTAGATCTGCCTGTAAAAAAAATTGATACTTTTTTAGAAAAATTAAAATTAATTGACGGCCTTGAAATTGAAATAAAATAAAGAAAACCTGTAGCAGCAGGGCAATTATATGGAGTCCTGGATATAACAGTGGGAACCTCCCAAATAGGGCAAACTTCCACTCAAAGGAGGCTTGTTTTTCCTATGTGGAGGACAGTTCCCTATTGTATGGTGTTGGCTCCACTAATCACCGTTACTACTACAGGTATCAATTCTCAAAAATCTTCTAAAACAATTTAATTTGATTTTTTACCATCGTCAAGCTTAATAAAAAATAATGTTGCATATTTTTTTTAATTCTTTCCCCTCAGATTTCACTATAATTTTTAGCCAAATAATTGTCTCTATTGATAATACCTTCAAGACTTTTAGTGTTTTTAACTAGTACGGAGATTATTAAATATTATAGACCTCATTTACCATTGTAAACGGTGAACAGTCTTTTTCTATTATATCCCAATTTAGCAAAATTATATAAATTACAATTTGATTTTTCATCATGAATCATTGAAATTAACACAGCGTCTGAATAATTAAAAGAGGAGAGGGGTATGAACAAGATGAGATCAAAACCCACACAATTTAAACTTTCAGAAAAATTACCTAAAAAAACAAAATTTAAAGATGGCATTCGCCGGGCACCAACCCGGGGTTATAATTTGAGCAAATCAGAAACAAAACTGGCCTTGAAAAATGCTCTGCGCTATGTGCCTGAAAAATTACATGAAAAACTGGCTCCGGAATTTCTGGATGAATTAGGCGAAAAAGGACGTATCTATGGTTATCGCTATCGGCCGAAAGACGGAAATATCTATGGAAAACCAGTTGATGAATATAAAGGAATCTTACCGGCGCGAGCTCTTCAGGTCAATATTGACAATAATCTGGATTTTGATGTAGCCCTTTATCCTTATGAATTAGTCACTTATGGTGAAACCGGCCAGGTTTGTCAGAATTGGATGCAATACCGGCTGATTAAAAAATATCTGGAGAACATTAAAGAAGATCAAACACTAGTAGTCAGCTCCGGTCATCCTGTTGGGATTTTCCCTAGCAGTAAAAAAGCGCCTCTGGTCATCTCAACAAATGGCTTAATGGTTGGAAAATGGGATAATCAGGAGAATTTCGACAAACTTGCTGCCCTTGGGTGTTCTAATTATGGTCAGATGACAGCTGGTGGCTGGATGTATATCGGCCCTCAGGGAATTGTTCATGGTACTTATATTACTGTGCTAAATGCTGGCCGCAAATATCTCGGAATTCCTGAAAACCAGGATCTGGAAGGTGTTTATTACGTCACTTCCGGATTGGGCGGAATGTCCGGCGCCCAGGCTAAAGCCATAGAAATAGCCGGCGGCATCGGAGTTATTGCTGAAGTTGATGAAAGCCGGATAAAAACCCGCTATGAACAGGGCTGGTTGAGTAAAGCATCTGATGATCTGGATGAAATTGCCAGTTGGATGCAGGAATACAAGCAGAAAGGTGAAGCTGTCTCGATTGGCTATCATGGTAATATAGTTGATCTGCTGGAATACATTGATGAAAAAAATATTAGGGTGGAGCTCATCTCAGATCAAACCTCCTGTCATGCTGTCTATTCAGGAGGCTATACTCCAGCAGGTGTTAGTTTCCAGGAAGGCCGCACAATTCTCAAAGAGGATCCTGAAAAATTTCGTAAGCTGGTCAATGAATCTCTGCTCCGCCATTTTAAAGTTCTAAAAAGATTGACAGATAAAGGTGGATACTTTTGGGATTATGGTAACAAATTCATGGCCTCAGTATTTGACGCAGGTGTCAAGGAGATCGCTGCTAATAAGACTAATACTGACGATGGGTTTATTTGGCCATCCTATGTAGAAGATATTATGGGGCCAGTTTGTTTTGACCGTGGTTTTGGTCCTTTTCGCTGGGTTTGCTTGAGTCGTAAAGATGAGGATCTCAAAAAAACAGACCAGGCAGCTCTGGAAAATATTGATCCTGGAATCAGTTCGCTCCATCGCGATAATCATCACTGGATTGCAAGGGCTGATGAATATGAATTAGTGGTAGGAACAAAAGCCCGCATTCTATATACAGACGAAGAGGGACGGGTTAAGATTGCTCTGAAATTTAATCAGATGGTGCGGGATGGTGAAATAGGTCCGGTACTACTGGGGCGCGATCATCATGATACAGGTGGTACGGATTCACCATTCCGGGAAACGGCTAATATCTATGATGGCTCGCGAACTACTGCTGATATGTCTGTGCAATGTTTTGGCGGCAATATTGCTCGCGGTATGACCCTGGTGGTCTTATCTAATGGAGGAGGAGTTGGAATCGGAAATGCCAGTAATGGAGGGAATGCTATTCTTCTGGACGGCAGTAAAAAAGCGGATGAAGTCATTAAAAAAGGTCTTTCCTGGGATGTAATGGGTGGAGTTGCCCGACGCAGCTGGGCAAGAAATGAAAATGCAGTGGCAACTGTCAAAAAATGGAACAAAGATAATGAAAATAAAGGGCACATTACTCTACCAAATATTGCTGATGACGATCTGCTTGATGAACTGGTTCGTGATTAATGGTAAATTAGGAGAAATATGAAGAATCTAGAATTGCTTAAAAAAGAAGATCTGGAAGATTTAGGGTATTCTGATAAATTCGCGTCTAAAATTACTGCTGATTATGACAAAGAATTGTCAGGTGAAAAAGAGCTGATAAAAAAGCTCGCAAAAGCCAAAAAAAGTGGCAAAAAGTTTGTCATTTTAGGTTCTCCGGAAGGCATAGGACCGTATGCAAATAAAGGCCGCAATGGAGCTTACGGAGCCTGGCCTGCTTTTTTATCCATTTTCCCAGAATTTCTTGAGGAAAATGTTGCTGAGAAATTATTAATATTGGGCAATGTCAAATTAGATGACCTACAGCGAAAATCAGAATATTATGACAATACCAGAAAAGATGACCGGCGTGAATTGCGGAGAATGGTATCGATGATTGACACTCGCCTGGCTCCAATCCTTCGCTCAATATTTAAATCTGAACTGATTCCCGTCCTGGTGGGAGGTGGTCACAATAATGCTTTTCCTCTTATCAAAGAAGCAGCGCAGCAGAGTTCTAATAAAAGAATTTCCTGCTTTAATCTGGATCTGCACGCTGACCTTCGTTCTACAGATGGTCGCCATAGTGGTAATTCTTTTTCCTACGCTTTTGAAAAAGGCCTTCTGGACAAATATTATATTTTTGGATTACATGAAAATTACCACTCCAATAGCTATTATAAAAAAGTGCAAGACCTGCGTTCAAAGGGAAAAATCGATTATTCAACCTATTCTGATATTACCAGCCAATTGCAGACCTCATTTGAAATTGAACTAAATAAGGCTGAAAACTGGTTTCAGGATAATGGTCAAATGGGCCTGGAAGTTGACCTGGATAGTGTGGAAGGGGTGCCAGCCAGCGCTATTACCGAAGTTCGCGTTCCATTAAATTTTACCCGCAAATTTGTCCAGCGAACTACCAAGGAATTTGCGCCTCTCTATTTTAACATCTCGGAAGGAGCTCCTGATCTGGGGAAAAGAAATAGCGAAGAAGTTGTTGGACGCACTATCAGCCATCTTATTCTTGACTTTGTTAATAATTATCGGAAATAGATAAAAATTAAAGCTTATTGATTATCAAATTTTGTTTTTAGGCACTGTTTGAAGAGCGTTTAAACGGTGTTTAAAAAATTAAATAGTAAGATAAGATGAGTGCTACCAGATATAAAAAAAATGAAATACAATTTCCTTTATAACCTCGATTTTTCACGAATAAATTTCTATTAATTGAAAATCCGGGTATGGATGGAGAAGTGGGGTAAAAATTAACTCTGGAAGAGTTCAATATTTGTAACTGCCGATGGAATCGGCAGGGAAAAATGCTCAAAAAAACTGCCTGTGCAAAGCACTGGCTTTTGTATAGGGGAGGTGTGGTTACTCCGGGTTTCACCCGAAGTTAATAATATTGAACCACATTCGTGGTTCTAGATTGTTCTATTTAAGTAAAATTACATAATAATCTGGGGGTTAAAATTGAATTGTCGTAATTTCCAAAATAAATGATTCTGTAAATATTTTGGTAGACTAACCAATTTGTAGCATCAGACAAAATTTTTTCAATGCGTTTTAAATGAAAGAAGCCCCTCCAGATCTGAAGGGGCTCCATTCTAAAATTGCTGACAGAATTTATTTCATCCAATCCCGACGCATACCTTCCTTATCCATCATTCCACGATCACAATCGTCATGTCTGGCCGGGAATTTTTTATGGTGATCAAAACCGAACATTGGCCATCTGTCACCAACTTTTTCCAGTTGTTCCTCAGTGAGAACATTGCGAACTTCTAGTTTCTGCTCGATTTGGGACATATAGAGTTTATTTTTAGCTTCAGTAACTTTTTCTGCAGCTTTTTTTACCTTACCGTCGTTTTCTTTATTGGCAAATGCTTCTCTCAATTCAACTCGAGCCATTTTCAGATCAGCCCACAGAGGAATGTTCTTCTTTTGGTACTCGAGTTTAATGTCATGAATCTTTTCCTGTTGCTCATCGGTAAGTTCTAGAACTTCATGCATTCTCATGCCTTCACCAAAGGCTCCTGGGCGGCCCGGTCTTCTGGATGATTTTTGGGCCATCAACATACCCGGAAGAATCATGGCAATTACAAGCAAAAGTGCGATACTTTTTTTCATTGTCTTACTCCTTTTATTTACGTTTATCTCTTTTATCAGGAAAATGTCTATCCCTGAGTTTTCTCATAATATCATGTTTAAATTTATCATCGAAGATCAAATATTTAATTTTTTGTTCAGTATTGAGAATATCGTCCAAATTATCCAGAAAATTTTTCCGCTTACTGATCCGTTCTTTTTCCAGCTCAATGAATTTGCTCTTATATTTTTTATAATCCTGGTGGGATGGTTGATAGTTTTCCTGATCCAGTTTAGCTTCAATTGTGTCGATCAAATTTTTGACTTCAATTCTATTATTAAACATTTCTTTTTCGAATTTATTCAACTCCGGGAAAAATTTTTGACTCTGTTCCGGGGTGAGATCAAGAAATTTTGTCATTTCCCAGGTGCGAAATTTTTCCATCTTTTCTCTTCTGTGTTCAAAATCAGGATGATGCCATTGAGCATAGGAAAATGATGTTGCCAGAATTAAAATTAATCCTGAAAATAATATGTCTTTAAATTTCAACATCTATATCCTCCTTTATATTATTGATTATTATGGACTAATAGCTCTGAGTAATCGCTTTCAGACAATTCACCGGTTAAGGCCACAATATCATTAAATGACTCAGTGCCTCTAGTCTCAATTAGAGAATAGGCAATATCAGAAACATCTATTTCTAATTCCTCATCAGGCAGATATAGGTCGCTTTCTTCAAACCCATAGTACCGGTTAGTTGACAATGATAAATAAGCATCGTAATATTTTTCATCTATTTTAATTTCTTCCATTGTTATTTTTGATTGTTGCCAAGCAGAATTTTTGTCATTTAATCCTGTCCAGAGAACAGCAACAAGTAAAACAGCGGTAGTGATTGCAGTGGCCAGACCCAAACCAAATTTTCTGTTTTTCTTTTTGTGAATTTTTTCGTTGACCGCTACTCTTAATCTGTTTTTATAATCTTGTGCTATATTGAAATCCTGCTCGCTGATATTATCTACCAGATCGGCCATTTCCTGGTAATAGCGACGGCATTCACCGCATTCCTCAAGATGACTTTTTACTTTTTCATTTTTCTCATCAGAAAGATTCTCATCTATATATAATGGTATCAGGTCGCGAATGTTTTTACAGGTCTTCATAAGTGACCCCCATTCTATTTAAATATTTTTTTAAATTTTTTAGAGCATGGGAATAATTAACTTTGGCAGAATTCTCTGAAATTCCCATTATTGCTCCTATTTGTTTGTAGGGCAGATCCTGAAATCCTCTTAATAACATCACCATATTTTGTTTAGGTGAAAGTTTTTGGACTGCTTCATGAATTTTACCTTTAATGTTATGATTAAGATTGATATTATTATCTTCAGCAAGACTTTTAATTTTGTCCAGGCCAATCAGTCTTTTGGCCTTTTCTTTGCGCAGATGATTTTTACCAACATTAACGGCTATTCGATAGATCCATGTGCTCAGTTCAGAATTACCACGAAAACTTGATAAATTATCCCAAACTTTTATAAAAGTTTTCTGTGTTAATTCATCTGCTATATCATGACTTCCTGTCATTTTCATAAATAATCCATAAATTTTATCACTATTTTTATCTACAATCTCGTTGAACTCTTGTTGTTTGTTCAATATTCAACCCAATTTCACGATTTTTTCTATATATTAGACACTACTAATTACAAAAAGTTAAATAATAATTCAAATTTTTTGATTATATACAAAGAAACCCCGCCTGCTTAGCGCAGACGGGATATTTATAGAGGAGGAGGGAAAAGAAATGTTAAATTTTTTGAAAGATGATTAGTGAGTGCACCAGGGATCGAACCTGGGACCCACGGCTTAAAAGGCCGTTGCTCTACCAACTGAGCTATGCACCCATCATAAGCAGTCAAAGAGCGACCAAACTTATTGAATATAGAAACACATGTCAAGTGAATATTCGGAAAAATTTAGAGTATTTATTTATGCAGCAGGCTTAAAATTGAGCTAACTATTTATTAAACCAATTTGATAAAAGCCGGAGGATTATCGCATATTTTTTTGAAAACGGTATTGATTGATAACACTTAGGTTTTTTCTGCGATCAAGTTCCTGATCTATGAAATTTTCCAGTTTCTCAATTCTGTCTTTTATGTAAAAAGATTCCCAGTTGGATTCAAAATTTTCATAATCCATTTCAGAATTATTTTTGATTCTGGCCAGTAAATTGATCAATGCCTGAGGATCGTAACCAGCCCGATAGGCATAGACCGCACCGCATTTATCAGCCTGATACTCATATTTCATCTGCCGTTTGGCTGTAGCCGCTTCATACATTTGATTTGCTAATTTGGAAAGCTGGGCAGCAGTTGTGTCTTCACCCGGGATTTCCTCCTCCAGCTCTGCAAAAGCATTCTGAGCTTCAATGCGGGGCTTCCGAGCTTTTATTTCCCTGTAGCCGTGTTTGTGAACAACATGACTGATCTCATGCCCCAGCAAACAGGCCAGTTCAGCCTCATTTTCAACAAAATCGAGCAGTCCATCGGTTATGAAAATCATACCAATAGGAGTAGCATAGGCTGCCGGCCGCTTATCTTTTACAATGAAGAATTTGGCTGGATAATAGTATAATTCACTATGCTCATTGATCAAAGTGCCTACATTATTAAGATATTTCAATTTTTTCTGATCATTGATTAAACTCTGCTGGGCAATTTGTGCAGAAACTGCCAACCCGGTTTTCTCCAGATAATTTGTTATATGAAAATCATCTTTGCTTTTAAAGCGGTTCCAGCGGCGATAGCGGGTTTCTATTTTGTGATAATTGCGATTGTGGAAGGTTTCCCGCTTGAATTGTTGATATTCAGGGACAGTTATGATCATTTTGTCATAATTATCCAAGAATGAGATATCTTCTCCTGTTGGATTGATATATTTTCGGGCAAATCCTCGAACAGCAGCACTTACTGAAGCACTGGAAACCGTCTCATCTTCAGATTCTTCAAAAGGCGATGTAAAGAGGGGCTCCTCCTGCTGAACGGGTTCAAAGGCAGTGTGTGAAATCCATCCAGTCTGGTCATTATACTGAATTTTCAGCCATTGATCATTCTCCTGCAAAACTTGGGCCCGGGCACCTTTATTAAGTACAAGGGCGACCGGATGAAAACAGCCCGGACCTTCCCTCAGATGGATATTATCGCGGGCGATTTCTACAGTTTTACCATTCAATAAAAATATTGATAATAATAGGACAGGCAGTATTAAAAATTTGCGCATTTTCCACCTCAATCATTTTATAGTCATGTTAAAAATATTGTCCTCATCTATAATATCGGGGTCTTCGAGCAATTTTTCACATCTTTTTTGATAAATTGCTGAAAGATTATCGCTTGTGTATTTTTTTTGTATTTCTGCGAATATATCTCCGGCTTTCTTAAAGTTGCAGCCTTTATAAAGCAGAAGAGCTTCATTATGCATTTCCAGTAATTCTTCCTGATCAGCAGAAAAATTCTCCACCCGGCAAATGACATTGTAGATTTTGACAGCACCCTGGCGGCCTTTAACCCGAATATGGTCAACTTCCCGGCATACAAAATGGTCTTTGATCAATTCATAAGTTGCATTAGAAATCAGATTATTCGTACCATATTGTTTATTAACACTTTCCAGGCGGGCAGCTAGATTGACTGTATCGCCAACTGCAGTGTAATCCATTCTATTCGGTGATCCAATATTGCCGACTACAAATTTACCACTGGCACCACCAACTCTGGTGATCAGGGGAATTGAGCGGCCGTTGAGTTTGATATCCAGAGCGCCCAGCTCTTCAAATTCCAGAATGCTCTTGCCAGCTTTGATTGCGTGATCGGAACTATAAATTGGCGCTCCATAAATTGCCATTAAGCCATCACCTGTATATTTATCAAGCATACCGGAATTATTAAAGATGATCTTCTCTGCTCTTTCAAAATAGGAGTTGAGAAGTTCGACAATCTGGGCGGGATGAAGGTCCTCAGAAATATTAGTAAAACTCTGCAGATCAGTAAAGAGAACTGTGGCTTCTATTTCCTTGCCGCCCATTTTTATTTGACTGATATCCCGGGTTAATTTTTCAACTATTTCAGGATGCATATAGCGACTGAAAACATTTTTGATGATCTTTTTTCTTTTGTTAACTGTCAAATAGTTAACCACAACAATTAATATAAGAGATAAAAGTATAGATAATTCAATAGGTATGAGGGGCAGCAAAGTGGAAAAATTCTGAAAACTAATAATGTTAAGAATAATTGGTAATCCCAGCAGAGTCACGGTCATAATTCCAGAATAATAAATATTCCATTTTGGCCATAAATAATTAAACCCGGCCAGAATGAAGAACAGGTAGAGAGCAACCTGGGAAAATCCGATCTGATTAATAGTGTCACCACGCACAAAATTAGAAAAAACGGTGGCGTAAATTTCCACACCAGGGAAAGGATTCTCCTGAGAACTAAACGGCGTCGGTTTCATATCCCATAAACCGGCTGCCGTCGCCCCAATGAATACTGCTTTATTTTCCAATATACTTTTTTCAATCATTGGCTTTTGACCGGCCTGCCACTGACGATAGGATTGGACTAAATTGGCAAAAGAAATATACTGAAATTGTTGATCCGGACCTCCCGGGCCGTACCATTTTATATTAAAAAATCCATTTTGGGTTAATGGTATCTGATAGGAGCCAGCTTTTAAACAATTATCAAGAGAATCATAGCTAATGCTATCAATGTTTTCAGAGACCATAAGAGCCGAAAGCGCTAAAAATGGAAGGGTTGAATTTCCATATTTGTAAAAAAGTGGTATTCGACGACAAATGCCATCAATATCGGTGTGGAAATTTACTACACCAGGCAAGCGGGCTGCTTTTTGAAAACTGGGAAGGGGGAGAGTAGCACTGGGATTATTATGGGAGATAAGTTGGGTGGGAATATCAAAATCCACATTTTTAAGCCTGGCTGGGTGAAATTGGTTATCTGTTGTATGGGAGGAGTCCTCCATTTGCATAGCCAGGACAACATTATCCGCTTCGCGCATGGAATGGGAAAATAGTGAATCCGAATATTCTGCGTTAATATTTGTCCGAGTGATATCGCTTTGCGGCAGCAGTATATCAAAAACGATTGAGCTGGCCTTGCAATAATTTAGATAATCAATAATATAGCTGTACATTAAGCGGGGAAAAGGCCATAGAATTTTATAGCGATTTTTTAGAACGTTGAGACTATTCTGGTCAATGGTGACAATAACTGCTTCATCTTGTAGCTCATTTTTTTCGACTAGAGACCTGCTAAAAATATCATCTACCCGCAATTCCCAGGAGCGAAAAACAGGCGCATTATGAACAATACTGATCAGAAAAAGACTGACCAGAGCGATCAGGATAGCATTTACTATTGACCGGTATTTTTCTGAGATCATAATGCTGTTTCACAGAAATTATGGGAGCTGCTTGAGCAGTTCACCATCTAATTCATATTGGATACCACACTTTGGGCATTCGATCTGTTTGTTAAATTTTGGCAGAATCTCACCGCATTCGCAAACCCAGCCTTTTCTTTTGGCTGGTACACCGACCATGAGAGCGAAGTCAGGTACATCTTTTGTGATAACTGCGCCAGCCCCGATAAAAGCATGTTTTCCGATTGTATTACCACAAATTATCGTTGCATTTGCTCCTATTGAGGCACCCGTCTTGACCAGAGTATTATGGTAGAATTCTGAACCGCGTTGAGGATATTTACTGCGGGGGTCAAGAACATTTGTGAAGACCATAGACGGCCCGCAAAAAACATAATCCTCCAGTTCAACGCCTTCATATACTGAAACATTATTCTGAATTTTTACATTATTTCCAATTTTTACATTGTTTCCCACATTCACATTTTGGCCAAGAGTACAGCCACTGCCGATTTCAGCTCCTTCCTGAACATGAGAAAAATGCCAGATATTGGTGTCTTTTCCAATTTTGACATTTTTATCCACATAACTGCTTTCATGGACAAAAAAATCTTTATCTTTCATGGATTGCTCCTACTATTAATGAGTCGTGTCTCTATTCAAAAAATTCATGAAGTGCATCAATAATATAATCCTGCATCTCAACTGACAGTTCCGGATAAATTGGTAAAGCGAGAGTATGTTCAGCCGCATATTCGCTTTTGGGAAAATCACCATCCTGGTAACCAAGATATTCAAAACACTCCTGTTTGTGAAAAGGCACCGGATAATAGACACCAAAACCAATTTGCTTTTTACGGAGAAAGGTTTTCAATTCTTCACGGTCGCCTTTTACTGAAATAATGAACTGATTGTAAATGTGATATTCCGGTCTGTAAGCATTCTCCGGTGTTGTGAGGGCATCCAGATTCAAATTCTTTTTATAATATTCAGCATTTTCCTGCCGTTTTTGATGCCATTCATCCAGATATTGGAGTTTGACTGATAGAACAGCGGCTTGAATAGGATCGAGCCGAAAATTGCCGCCAACCATGGAATGATAATATTTTGGTGCAGCCCCATGATTTCTTAATTTGCGCAATTTTTCAGCCAATTGATCATCACGAGTGACAACCATACCGCCGTCTCCCATTCCCCCTAAATTTTTGCTTGGGAAAAAAGAGAAGCAGCCCATTTTGCCCATGGAACCGGCTTTAAGAGGATTACCATTATTAGGATAGCGGGCACCGATTGCTTGAGCAGCATCTTCAATAACTGGAATATCATATTTTCGGGCTGTTTTGATAATTGGTTTCATATCGGCGCATTGCCCAAACAAATGAACTGGAATGATAGCTTTAACTTTGTCAATTTTATCTTCATTTTCTTTGAGCCAGGTTTCTAATTGTTCAGGATCCAGGTTATAGGTTTTGGGATCAATATCCAGAAAAACCGGAGTTGCGTGAAGCCGGGCGATTACACCAGCCGAAGCAAAGAAAGAATAATCTGTGGTAATCACAATATCTCCGGGCCCAACATCCAGGGCCATTAAAGAGACTAATAGAGCGTCTGTTCCGGAAGAAACTCCGATTCCGTGCTCTACATTACAATAATCTGCTATTTCCCGTTCGAATTCTGTGACTTTGGGACCCATTATATAACGGGTGGATTCGACTACTTCGTCAATAGCAATTTTGACTTCATCACGAATCTCATCAAGTTGAGCATTTAAATCCAGTAAAGGTACATGCATAAGTACTCCTGTATTTTATTTTCACGTTTCTTATCATAATATAAAAATACTGAGTGGTATCGCAAAGTTAAATTTTACTTTATTACACTTTTTCCTGATTAATTCATGACTCCTTCAAAAAAAGCATTTAATTAACTGAAAAAATGAATTTATACTTGCCGTATAAAAAACTCAGTTTTGGGGAGTCATTAATTAATCTAAGCTTAATCCTGTGATTTATTCATCCCGATCACTTTTCCCATGAGGGATCTCTCTGAGGCGGGGAAAATCTCGAAGATCACAAATGACTCCTATGGAGGATTATTTCTTTTGATCCCGGAGTATTTCGGGGCCTGCCCACGGAGGCACTTTTTCGGGGCGGCCTAGAAGGTGAAAAATGCCACCTGGAGGTCTCTATGAGAAATGTTAATGAATTTTTCAGGTTTTATTCCATTTTATTTATTTGGGACTTTATAATAGATGTGTTAGATTATTAGACATTAAAATAGTGAGGTAAATGTGTCTTCTAGTAATAAAAAATCAATTGCATTGGTAGCCCATGATAATAAGAAGCAGGATCTCCTGGATTGGGTTAAGTTCAATAAAGATATCCTAAGTGAAAACTATCTTCTGGGAACAGGGACTACTGGCTCTCTACTTCAGGAAAAAACCGGGTTGAAAATTAAAAAGCTGCAAAGTGGCCCGCTGGGCGGTGATCTTCAAATGGGCTCAAAGATCTCAAAAGGTGACATTGATATTTTGATCTTTTTCTGGGATCCTCTCGAGCCCCAACCTCATGATCCTGATATCCGAGCTCTTCTGAGAATTGTAGTTGTCTGGAATATTCCTGTGGCTTGCAATCGGGCTACTGCTGATTATATTATTTCATCTGAACTTATGAATAGTGAGTATCAGAAAAAGATGCCTAATTATAGCCGGTATCGGAATAGATTAAAAGAAGAAATATAATTCAGGGATAAAAATGACCGGTACAATAGTTAACGTAATCACCGTAATTGTCGGTTCAACAATTGGACTGCTTGTCCATACTCGTTTGCCGGAAAAATTGCAAACCACTTTGTTTCAAGGGATTGGTTTATTTACACTTTATCTCGGAATGTCAATGGCTCTGAAATCGGAACATTTGATGATCGTAATTTTTAGTATTGTACTTGGGGTGATTTCCGGTGAAATCCTTGATCTGGATACAAAAATGGAATCTCTGGGAGACCGTTTGAAAAAGAAAGTGCCCCACGAAGGTAAAGGTTTTACGGAAGGCATGATTACGGCTTTTCTCTTATTTTGTATGGGCTCAATGACTATTTTGGGGGCTTTTGAGGAAGGACTCCAGGGCCAGGCAAATTTGCTTCTGGCCAAATCGCTGCTCGATGGAGTATCGTCTATTGCTTTGACCGCTACTTTTGGCATTGGAGTAATGTTCTCTGTTATACCGCTGTTGATCTATCAGGGGGGATTGACTCTTTTAGCCGGTCAGCTGGAAACTATTATGACAGACCCGGTAATCCATGAAATGACCGCAGTAGGCGGAGTAATCATGCTTGGATTGGGCCTTGATATTTTGGGCATAAAGAAGATCAAAACATTGAATATGTTACCTGCAATTGTTTTTGCCGTAATACTGGCCATTCTTTTTATCTGAAAACTGAGCGTACTGAAAATATTTACCAGTATTTTTTGTTTAATGTGGCATAAATCACGGACATTGTAACTTAAATAGCTTACAATTGATTGGAATAGCCGGATTTGAGTATTATTTGTTTTTTGGCTAAATTATGAAAGCTGTAAAATCAGGTCAGATTATTATAAAAATTTTGAATTGAAACCGGCATTCTAGTGATTTAAGGATGTGAAAATCAGATCAACATTTTAAAATATAGGCGAGTAAGACAAGGAGGCGTCATGAGAATTATGAAAAAAGTGACAATCTTTTTACTGCTTATTGTAATTGGATTGACACAGACAGATGTCGAAGAGATGATGAAAAAAATTGAGCAGGCAACGCAAAAAGAGATGGAAGAAACTCAGAAAAAGGTGGACCAATATATTAGTGCTCAGGATTCAGCCTTTGCTGCTTTTTTGGAGCAGGAGTGGGAACTCTTTAATACTGATCCTGGCAAGGAAGTCCTGGAGAAACCCAAACCAAAAGACATTCCCGTAGCAAAACCGGAGCCGGAAATTGAACTTTCCAAAGAAAAAGTAAAAGACATTCCAATTCCTGAAAAAAAGAAAGAAGAAGAAATCAGGCCTGAGCCTCAACCTGCCCCCGAACCCAAACCAATTCAGGAAGAAAAGAAGCCTAAAGAGAAACAGCCTTATGAACAGACTCTGAAAATGGATTTTTACGGAACTCCTCTTGAAATTAATTATAGTAAAGAATTCAAAACCAATTTGGAGTCACCTTTTGACAATAAAAATATAAGTGCATCGTGGAAGCATTTAGCAGCTACAAAGTATGAGGATTTTTTAAAGCAGCTGCAAAACTACCAAAGCCGTCTTAATATGAATGGCTGGGGCTATTACAAACTGGTTGAACAGGTGGGCAAGAAGATCAATAATGGATCTCAATCTGATGCTACGGTTTTCACCTGGTTTTTCCTGACCAAATCTGGCTACAAAGTTAGAGTAGCCTACAATGATAATAATGTCTATATCCTAATGCCTTCCAGTTCAATGTTATATTCTACTTCCTATTTAACAATAGATGGGGATAAATATTTTTTAATCAATCGGGAGCGGAATAAAAAAGATAAAATCTATTCCTATCGAAGGGATTATCCTGAAGCTGATAAGGTGCTCGATCTGAAATTAGCAACGGAACCTGAGCTGACTTCCCAAACCAGGCAGAAGAAATTAAAATTTGATTATATGGGGCAATCTCACACCATAAAAGTCGAATATAAACCCGCAGTAATAGATTTTTTGACAGATTATCCGCAAACTGACTATGATATATATTTTTCAGCACCAATGAATAATGACGGCAGGGTGACTCTGGTGAAATCTCTAGCGCCTCTGCTAGAGGGCAAAAGCACAACAGAAGCAGTCAATCTTTTACTGAGATTTGTCCAGACTTCATTTCAATATAAAACCGATGATCTCAATTTTGGAAGAGAAAAACCACTGTTTCCCGATGAAACACTTTTTTATCCCTTTTCTGATTGTGAAGACCGATCCATTCTGTTTGCTTATTTGACCAAAGAATTGTTGGGATTAGATGTTATTGGTATAAAATATCCCGGACATGTGGCTACTGCTATCAATATCAAAGGGCCTGTAAAGGGTGATTATTTATCTTATAATGGAGAAAATTATATAATTTGTGATCCTACTTATATTAATGCTAATGCCGGGCAAAGTATGCCGGAATATAAAAATGTCAAACCGGAAATTGTATTCCAGTAAAATTGATAAATAATTGTTTCTGAGAATGATAAGAATCTATTCTTTTTCCCCTAGAATATGATCGATATCGTAACCGGCATTCTCAATCAAACGCCTGTTTCTTCTAAGAAAATTCATAATGACTTCAATGCTATTAACATAGGTAATTCCATATCGAATTCTGGGTTTTTCTTCTATATAAATATTACCTTGATAGGGGAGTGACTGATTGAAGCCTTCATCTTGAATAATTTCTTCTTCAGGAGTTAAAATATATTCAAAATCTGCAGCAGCCGATGTAGCCATGCCAATCATTTCAAAATTGGGGCTATCGTCCCGAATAGCAAAAACAATTCCGCCACTCATCCCTCTATTAAAAGGAATATCCATCATAAATTGGTCAGTTCTACTACCTTCCATACTGATCAGCCCGCTAGAAACCATTTTGTGGCCTTTGGGAAATCCAAAAATATAGACAAAATTTCCGGTATTTAAATCACTGGCATTACCAATTTTAAAATCTGGTTCAGAAATATTCATGACTTTTCCGCTGCTTGTGCCGCCTAGTAGAGCTATATCTTTTCTTTTATTCTGGGCTATAATTTCCAGGTCAACAACATTATTGTCCAGAGTTACAAATTGGGTCTGCTTCTGTTTTTTTAAAAATATATTGACATAATTTCTACTAAAATATTTGGAATAATAGTCATAGGTCTCTTCGGGATAATCAATAATATGATTGCAGGTCAAGAGCAGAACTTTATTGCCGGAAATCGAAAGCAGTAATGATGTGCCTGCTGAATTTCTGCTAATATTAAAATTGTCACCTTTTTTTAAAATATCTGCATCAGTGACATCTTCTTTATAAACTTTGTCTTCCGGATCGAACTCGTATTGTTTATAATAGGCTGTACAGTTGATCATAGCAATCGAACTCATAATTCTGCTGATTTTAGGTGAACTATCATTAAAAGGAGGGTGGTTATCATATTGATTATCAACAATCTTATTGTCGACAATTTCGAAAGTCCGGCCCGGGCCGCAGTCCATTGTCAAGAAAAATAAAGTAAGAAAAACTATCTGTAATTTTAATTTATCAAATTTCATTTTACTTCCACGCTTATATTAAAATATACGCATCTCTTTAATTAATTGTCAAATTCAGGGACAATTTCAGAATTGTACTCATTCCCGATAATATAAAAATTGTAGACCTAATTATATATGATTACATGCAAGGAAAATATAATCTGCCCGCTTATATCATTGATTTGTAGAAATATAGATGTGGACAAATATTGAAGAAAAAAATTGTTAGAAAATAGGTTAGTTAGATATTAATCTTTATTAAATAAAATCCCGGTAGATAAAGTTAATCTATGATTTTTATAATTTTCTTCTTTGTCTGTGAAAAAATGATGACTCTGGTTATTATTTCCGGTTGCAAGCTGATAGCCAAGATTGAGGAACATGTTCTGGTTGATCTGATAATCAAAACCAATTCCATAAAGCTGGAGACGCTCGTATTCTCCTGATAATTCTTCAACTGGTTTGCCTAGGGAACGATAGCCAAGATTAATCTGACCACGCTGGGTTACAGGAATCATCAAACCAAAGCCATAGTCAGTTGCCTGAGCTAGATTTTGACTAATATTATCCTCGATACGTTTGTCAGCTGAGACATCGCCCGCATCTTCAAGATCAGAATTGAATCCAATATCATTCCAATTATTAATAGCAATATCCATGGAAACGGTAAAGTTGTTTATATTGAAAGAAATCCCACTGGAAATCTTGAGCGGGAAGGTAGTTTCATATTCCAGGTCCTTATAAACCAGAGAAGTATCAAATTTAACACCATCGTCCCAATACATAGTCGTATCAATTGTACTATTTTCTGTGGCTTTCAATTTTAAAGGTGTGGCCAGTTTAACACCCCATTTGAAATTTTCGCCTTTATACAATGAGCC
>JAIPJV010000008.1 GCA_021734005.1 Fidelibacterota bacterium | reverse complement strand
TGTAATTAACTACTATTTTTGTAGGAGTCATGAATTAATCAGGTTAAATTGATTCGGATTAATTTTTGCCGAGATATCCTGACTATCTCAATACATTAGACTTGGGTAAATATTAGTTCAATGGTTATAATAACCTTATTACTTAATTTTTCATAGAGATAAATCCAACAAATATCAACAGGCAGAGGTTTATAAACAATTTTTATATTTTTTATTTCCTTCATCTATTGCTATCATGAAGGCTTCAATATTCTTAATATCAGTTTGTGGTGGCACATCACAACCTGTTGCTGGAATAAAATTTCTGGTTCTCCTTCAATTTGTGCAAATTGAAGGAGAACCTAATATACTTGTTATTTTTCCCTTAATCCTCTATAACAGGTATACGGTTAACTCGGGGATCAGTAAAAATATCACTATCATCATCACTAGATGAAGAAAATTCTGATACAATACACCCTTCACCTCCGGCTTGAAACCAATGTTTCGTATTGGGAGGTATTGTAAACTGTTCCCCTGGTCGTAAAATAATTTCATGCCTTACATTTAAATATTCACCATATTTATTAGGGATTTTGGCTTTTATATTTTGAGTGGGCTCGCCTTCAACATATAAGTAAACTTCTCCTTTTCGGCAACGGAAAGTTTCCGTTTTTCCAGGGCCTGTTTTTTCAGTGGGAGGATGATAATGTTCAGGACATATTTGATACGGAAACAGAATTAATTCTTTTGCACAAAACCTGTCGTTGTTGACATAAACAACTACTTCAAGTCCAATATTTTCTATATCTTTTAATCCCAGGTCTGCTATTTCAATATTATCCTTTTCATCTTTGGTTAATACAATTCCTGCTTCCTGAAGGATTTTTACACTTCGCTTTTGTAGTCTTTTATAAGTTTCTTTCTTCATTGCTATCTCCTAATTATTTAATTATCATCTTAACTAAATTTTCACAAATCTTCTATACTTGTTTACCTAGGTTATGCCTACTCCTACAAAAGACAGTGGCTAATCGCATATTAATTTATATTTTAGACGCTTCGTTTTGTAAAAACTGAGTTTTCTGGGGTTATGCATAATTTTAGTCTCGAAATCCTTTCTCAATGAGACATTTCTGAGGCGTAACGATAATCCCGGAGATCACGAAGGTTGACAAGCGACCCTATTAGCGACCCCTAGCTAATGATCCCGTAGATTTACGGAGCGGCCCTGAGTGTAGAAAATGCCACCTGGAGTTCTCTTTGAGAAATTTTGATAAATTTAATTCATAAAATCTTCGAAAACAGTGGCTAACTAAATCATAAATATCATTGAAGCCAATTATAGAAAAAAACTCATCTGTTTGGATTTACAAATAATTCAAAGGCTAATCCAACCCCAGAAGCATTTCCCTAGGTAATCTCTTTTAGGCGGGACAACGAGATAATTTTTCCCAAATTATGTTTAATCGCAGGACCTTTTGAAAAGTGTAAATACACCCTTTATCCTAGAGTATCTATATGACGATCTATTTGATAAATACTAATAATTTTATCAGCTTAAAACTTAATGTTTTAGACTTTAATCGCTTTTTTTGATTTGATGACTTTTTCAGAATCAGGATCAAAATAATGAACTTTACTCATATCAATATATAAATCCATATTCTCTTTAGGTTGAGCCTGATCAGGTGTAAATTCCTTACTAATGACAACTACTTTAGTTTTCCCAGTAGTTAAGTACAAATTAGTTTCATTTCCCATCGGCTCAAATACTTCCAATGATAATTGTATCTTCGTCGATTTCATATTTGGTTCATAAAGATACAGATCCTCTGGACGTACACCCAGAATAACCTCCTTATCAATATACGGCTCCAATAGTTCATTTTGATCTTCTGGTATATCTATCCGTATATCACCTTCATCTGCATACAATCCACTATTGTTTTTTATTGTAGCTCTGATAAAATTCATACTAGGACTACCAATAAACCCAGCCACAAAAAGATCGACAGGATTTTTATAAAGTTTAATTGGAGTATCAACCTGATGGATTATTCCGTCTTTCATTACAGCAATTCGATCACCCATTGTCATGGCTTCAACTTGGTCATGGGTAACATATATCATAGTTGTTTTTAATCTTTGATGCAATTTTTTTATCTCAGTTCTCATCTGTACCCTAAGTTTCGCATCCAAATTTGAAAGAGGCTCATCAAAAAGAAACACCTTCGGCTTTCTTACTATTGCCCTACCTAATGCAACTCGTTGTTTCTGCCCTCCCGATAGATGCTTAGGTCTTCTTTCAAGAAGGGGACTAATTTCTAAAATCTTAGCAGCCTCTTCAACCCGGGCCTTGATCTCATCTTTACCATATTTACGCAGTTTTAGCCCAAACGCCATATTTTCATATACATTCATATGAGGATAGAGGGCATAATTTTGAAATACCATGGAAACCCCACGGTTTTTTGGTGCAACATTATTCACTAAATCCTCACCAATATAGATATCTCCTTCGGTGATTTCTTCCAGGCCTGCAATTAAACGAAGAGTAGTTGATTTTCCACATCCAGAAGGACCAACTAGTACTAAAAATTCTCCATTATTAATAGCTAGGTTGAGATCGTCAATTACTTTAACATCCTTTTTGTACTCTTTAGATAGTTGTTTTAATTCAATTTGTGCCATTGTCTTTTACCTCATAATATTACTAATGTTATCATAGATCATTGTTTTTTTCTTATTTTGATTGAGAATTTCTCCATACAATTTTTCTTTACATTCAGGACATATTCAATAGATAAATACTGTGTCCGAATGATCGGCAACATAGAATTCAACATAATCCCAGTATCTTTTATCATTGCGAATTTTCTTACAGTTTGCCCATATTGATATACTCAATTACAAATGGGCCGGTTACCTCATTCTAATTATATTTTTAAGTACTATATGGACAAGAACACTAATAGTTAGATACTAAAATATTCAGTTATAGCATTACAAACTGCGAAACTACCAAAACTGCATCCTTAGACTTCCACTGTTTTTGAAATACCAAAGTAGTGGGCTTCAATTGAATTATAATTTTTGGAATCAATGTTTAGCAATATACAATTTAAATTACATATTTTCATCTTTACTATCTGTTATTATGTTCGATACCCATAGAGATAATTTTTCTCCTAGCCGGCGACAGGATTCCTTTTCGGACTCACTTCGGGGTTCTCCAGCCACAACAGAACCATAATGTAAAGTTAGATTTTTATCAACATAATCGGTTACACCAAATACCAAAAATCCAAAATTGATCAAAATAGTTAAAATAGATTGACACGTGATTTCAGCACCACCACCCCAGCCACCTGACGATGAAAAGGCACATCCTATCTTGCCATCTATTTTACCCCAAAGTTCATCACCTAATTTGTCCCAGAACTTTTTCATTTTCCAGGATACAATACCCATATTTGTAGGTGAACCAACTGCGACACCATTACACCAGATTATATCATCCTTATTTGCCTGTTGAATTGACTTTAATCTGATATTATGGTTTTGTGACTTAGCACCGCTTGCAACAAACTCTGCCATTTGACGAGTATTGCCCGTTGCGCTATCATAAAGAATAAGTATATTTCCCATTCGTTCCTCTCATTTAAAACTTTGATTGCGTTCTTTACGAAAAATATCAAAATACCAATGTGGATAGGGTTTATAAGGGTCGCTAATATCATCAAGAGCTTGCAATTCATCTGGTGATAATTTAATATCACTCGCTTCAATATTTTCCTTTAACTGGGTTTTGTTTCTAGCCCCAATGACCAAGGAGGTCACACCTTGCTTATGTAATAAATAGCTTAGGGCTAATTGAGCGATTTTCACCCCTTTATCTTGAGACATTTGAGTTAGTTTATCAATGATTTTGAAGCCCTGATTTTTATCAAAAGGAAGAGCATCATCTAATTTATCAAGTCTGGTGTTTTTAGGCCACTCTTTTTCTTTACTATATTTTCCAGTTAGAAATCCTCCATGCAATGGGCTCCAGGTCATAATTCCAAGCTCCTGATCATTACAAAGCGGTATTAGTTCCCATTCTATATCTCTCCCTACCAGGGAATAGTAAGACTGAAGACTAATAAAGCGTTCCCAATCATGCTCTTTCTGAAGTGCTAGAGCCTTCATCAATTGCCAGCCACTAAAATTTGAACAACCTATATATCGCACTTTTCCATCCTTTACTAAACGATCAAAGGCTTTTAATGATTCTTCCAAAGGCGTCATAAAATCATAGGAATGAATTTGATACAGATCTACATAATCAGTTTTTAGTCGCTTTAGACTTGCTTCACAAGCTTCAATAATACGTCTCCTGGAAAGGCCGTCACCATTAGGTCCGGGTCGCATTCGAAAACCGCACTTTGTGGCAATTATTGCTTTAGATCGTTTCCCTTCAAGAGCTTTACCGAGCATTTTTTCAGAAATTCCATTAGAATAAATATCAGCAGTATCAAAAAAATTTACACCATTATCTAGAGCAATATTAACCAACTTATCAGCATGCCTCTGATCAAGGTTTGCAATATGCGTCCAGCCTTTATTCCCTGTGAAAGACATAGCACCAAAACAAATTTCCGATACTTCTAAACCTGAATTTCCTAAATATTTATAATCCATATAGTTCATTCTCCCGTCTCATTTTTCAAAGAGTTTGCTAGTTTTTTTGCTGCCTGTTTTAGAGCAGTATTAGGATCCATCTTACCCTTAATCGTATTTTCGATTGCTTCAGCCAGGTACTGATTGAACTCTACTCTATTGTAGAATGACAGGGATCTGACCCGAGCACTTTTTAATTGATCTACAAATTTACTATATTTAGGGTTTTTATCCATAAAGGAAATAAAATCATTGTTTTGCAACACACTCTTCCTTACAGGTAAATAGCCAGAGCGCATTGCAAAACGAGTCTGGGTATCGGTTTTCAGAAACCATTTGATAAATGTCCAGGCTTCATGAGGAAATTCACTTTGCTTGAAAGCCACTAAATATTCACCTGATAAATAGGTTATAGAACCTGCTTTCCCTGCTGGTAAAGCGGCTACATCCCATTGAAAATCGTTAATGCGTCTATAACGTGGTAGATTCCACGGACCATCCAGAATCATAGCAGCAGTCTGAGAGCAAAACCCAACATTATGAGCCAAAGAAAAATTTTCAAACCTTTGTAACTCATATAAATCTTGCCAAAACTCAAGGGCATCGACACCAGCTTGATTATCATATAATACCGTTTTCCCATCATCACCGATTAATTTTCCGCCAGCCTGCCATAAAAATGGGGTCCATTGCAATACCATCCAGATATTTAACGGCCCAGATGCTGAAAAAACCGGAACATATAGGCCATATTGATCAAAATCACCATCATGGTCAATATCTCTGGTCAGTTGTCTAGCATAATATTTTAGTTCCTCCCAGTCTTCAGGTGGTTTTTGAGATGGCAGGCCTACTTTTTGGAAAAGACTTTTATTATATAATAGAGCCAATGTGGTTGCATCCATTGGAAGACCATAGATTTTTTCTTCATATGTTACCGCCGATATCAGTCCAGAAAAAATGTCTTCCAGGCACTTTTCTGAAAAACTTGAATCATTTTCAATAAAAGAGTTAAGATCATAGACTGCGTTCATTTTCACTAATTTATCAATGAAATCAGCATGAATCCAGGCAATGTCTGGTAAAGTATTACTCTGGGCAGCTGTTATTAATTTCTGAACTAAGGCATCGCCTGTTGGTACATATTGATCATTTATCTGTATATTTGGATATTCTACTTCAAATTCATCTATGGTTTTCTCAAGTGCATCGTAAGTAGAGGCTACAAAACTATGCCAAAATCTAATTTCATTTTTTTCTTTACCCCCATTTTTATTACAAGAGCTGAATATTAAAGAAAGAAATAGAAATAAGGTTATCAAATAATCTACTTCATTAATAATATTAGATTTTTTGATAAAGGTGCCCCCTTCTTTTTTTTCCATATAAAGTAGTTTCAAACCAAACACCAAGCAAAGTTTTTTCTATCCAAGGAATATCATGATGTTGGCCTCTTTTTGTAGCAATACATATTCCCGGTTCTAAATTATAAAACTTTCCCTCTGAGACGGCTTTTCCTTTCCCCTTAACAATAATCCAATATTCATCACAGTCATGAAAATGATTATCAAATCTAGTATTACGATTATAATTAACTGGATCTCCCCTATTTATTGGATCAGGATTGGTACTAAGTTGGAAAACACCACAAGTCCCAGTCTCAGACCCCCAATCACCTCCAATTGTTACAAATCTAACATAAGAAGACATGGGGGCTATTCTATATTTATCAAAATTAACAGGCAAGAAATCACCTTCTTTTACTAAAATATTTTCTCCGCTAAACTTTATCCAGCCTTGCCCTTCAACGATAAACAGAACCAATTTGGGGGATATTTTCTCAAAAATTTTAGAATTATCCCTACTCAAATGTTCTATTTTATAGAACTTTATCTCAGACCATTTAGGAAAATCTTGTTGTTTTAAATTGATTAGTGGCATTATTTATTATCAATTTTTAACAGGTTTTTGGCCATATCAACGACTATACCTGCATTATTAGAATAGCCATCAGCATTAATTTCATTGGCAAACTTCTCAGTTATAGGGGCTCCACCAACAATGATTTTATTATCTAAGCTATTTTCCCTGATTAATTCTATTGTCTCCCTCATATTTTCCATTGTAGTTGTTAATAATGCTGACATACCAATCAATGCATCAGGATGTTTCGAGGCCACTTTAACAAATTTCTCAGGAAGCACATCAACGCCCAGATCTATTACCTCGAATCCGCCCCCTTCAAGCATCATACCCACTAAATTTTTCCCGATATCATGCATATCTCCTTTTACAGTTCCCATAATAACCGTGCCTAATTTTTGTGAGGGCTCTTTTACCAATAGTGGCTCAAGTAAATTTAGGCCACCTTTCATGGCTTTTGCTGAAATCATCATCTCAGGAACAAAATACTCACCTGAAGAAAATTTTTCTCCAACTATATTCATACCGCCAATTAGTCCTTTATTCAAAATAGTTTTTAACTCAACATTTTCCTCCAAGGCCTTATTTACCAGATCTATGACTCCAGGCTGGCCTTTCATGTCTGGAGGATAGGCAGCGTCAACATTAGCATGACCCTTGATAACAGCTTTTTTTAATTCTTCAATAAGTCTCATCATTCAACTCCTATAGTTTTTATAAATCAAATTGTTAGTTTATCTAAATACCATATTCTTGTGGTAAAAATTTATCTCCCAAAGGACTGGATTGAATTCTTTCCAATAAAGATGACTCATCTTTAGGAATATTTCCAAGTTGATTTTTCAACAATCCAAGCCAGCGAACATCTCCTTTGTTTAATTCTAATTCCTTATCTTGATAAGCTTTCTCAATTATATTGATTGTTTCTTTGACCGCTTTAAATGTCATGGCTAGGGGGGTATCACAATTTATCAATTTTTGGGAAATCTTGATCACAACTTCAGGATCAAGAACATAGGCTTGCGGATCACGATGGATATCACTTTCTATTAACAGCCGTCGATAATTATTAGAATAATTTTTCCCTTCTGCAATTGCTGTATTATATAGCCGGCAGTCATAAATAAGCTGTTCTAAAGATACAACTGGAGCATTAGCACTTAGGAGACGAACATTTTGTACAGATTCATTACTCCACATATCACAACATGCACCCGCAACATTACCAATTGTGCTTAAATGAGCACATGCACTTGTCCGCCCTTCCATAGAAATTGGTACTCCAGTTAAAGCCTTAATATAAGGGCCTTCATAAGCACAGTCTTTAGTTGGACCAAGCGCCCCCTCTAAGTGGCCTTGTAATGTTCTGGCTACCGAAGCTACTCGATCAACTGCTGCTAAAACCCTAGGAATCATTTTCTTTTCAGCAAGAACCATAGCAGTATTAGCAAAACCACAGGCAGTATCTCCCGCAGGGATAACATCATGTCGGGCAGATATCTCAACAATGTTACTCCACAGAAAACCCATATCCCTAACTCCTAAGCTACCCAAAGCAAATATTAAACCTGCTAGATCTCCGTGAACCAAAGCCTCATCATGGACCTCTTTACCACCAGTCGATTCAATCGATAACATATCTGCTCCAGCTTCAGCACATTTTTCAAAACTCTGATAAGTTTTTTCCCAGAATTTTCCACTTCGCATCCTAGGAGGCCGTTCCGAATCTCGAACATCAACCGGGGTTACCCGCAAGGCTGAGCGCAAGCCCTCCTTTTCATAAAAATCATCAAGAGTGTTTCGTAATATTTGAGTTATTTCCGCACCCCACTCTGGATTTATAGTCATAGGTGGCAATAATTCAAATTCTACAACAATTCCTGACGATTCTAAGGTTACTGCTCTCTGACACACTTCCTCAATAATAGTTGTATACTGTTTGCGAACTTCTTTCCAGGTCTTTTCTTCAATTGTCATCGAAGGTAAAGTGAAATTAATCTCAGGGTAGACTTGTCCACCTCCAATAACTAACCCATGCCCACATTCTACCGGATGTGGGGCTGTACCAAAAATTAATTCTTCTGGTTTTGAAATGACCAAATTTTCTAGATTATATTTATTTTGCATTGCTTCATCTCCAACTATTTTATTATTTACATTTTTTATACTTAGCTCAAAATTCCCACTCAAGAGTTGGGTTTGCATTTCCATTTTGCAAGTAAGTTAACATCCTATTTAACAAACTTATTGAGAATGGATCCTTCCCATACTGCTCTAAAAGATTCAGAGTGCAAATCAGCATTGTCCCCTGCCCCACCTTTATTTGAACGATATAACCAGAATTAAGATGCAACCAGCCAACATACATTCCAGCTAAAACATCGGAAAAGTTATTCTCCGGAATACCTGAAACTACAAATTCCGGACTTGCATAAGCCGCTTCGAATCCAAGATGACGTTCAAAAGCATAATCTTTAAAAATGGGATGATTATTATTAATCCAATTAAAATTTGATGCCCAGTTCCCATCATACCATTCGGATTTACGTGAAATTATATTATATGGGAATAATTTCCCCATTGAAAGGCTATCTGTAACTAAAATCAATCCCTTTTTACCATTTTTAATTCTATCTATCAAAGTTGAATCCAGCCGATTAGTTAAAATGATTTGATTCTCCGATTTTTTAGAACTAAAATCATAACCCTGATTTATCATAGCTGATTTCAGCCCTTCCATTTTTTTAACTGGATCATATAAATTAATCGTATTCGTTTTTAATTCCAGTTCTGGAAAAAGGAATACTTCACACCAATTTTCAGATACAATCTTATTTTGATTATTTCTAAGCTGAAATTTATATTCTAATTTTTGGGGCTTGTCAATTTTTGGCGCCTCTACTTTTAAGGAACCGATCTGGCTCACAAACTCACTTTTAATCCCTTCGATAGATATTTTACCCCTCTCCCCCATGCTATCTTCCCAATAAAGCCTGCTTCCTTTCAAAGATATGTCACTGTACCAGGAAAAGGTTATATCAATTCTGATACTATCTTCTTCCCAATAGGTATATCTTTCTGGCCGAGGAATCAAAACATCCTGGCTTTGGAGTTTTGAAAATTCATCGGGATCAATTTTAGGGTTACGCCACATATCCAGAAGCCCATTACATTCCCAATTTATATCAGTAAATTCTGTGATTACATAGCCTTGAATTTTAGATTCTTTTCGGATACTTTCAATTTCATATTTTAATGCAGAAAATTGGGCCTTCTGACTTTCCAGTGCCAGATCATTATAATTCTTGAAAATTTTATCATAACCATAATTATCAAATCTTTTTCTAACATTTTTAGGTAAAGTCACTTCCCTGCCCAGAAAATCACGTTTAAACCACCAGGGCACTTTTTTGGGTAATTGTGGCAAGCCCCAGTTACCAAATTCAGATAACATCATAGCTTCATTCTCTGTTTCCTCGGCATCACCAAAAGAACTAAATAACCAATCAGGTCGACTTGCTAAATCTTTAATCGTTTTATCAAAATTTTCTCTATTTTCAGGAATAGCCCAATAGGTATGGTAATCATTTATTTCAGTCTTTAGGTGAAAATTACCATAGCAAGCGCTGTTATCAACAATTATTCTATTTGGTGCTTTTCGCTTAGATCTATTAAATTCCTGCTTTAACCATTTTCTCTGTTTTTCTTTTTTGAGATCTATGCCCCAGCTTTCATTGATTATGCTGATAATTACTAACGAAGGATGATTCCAATCCCGATCCAGCATAGCATCAAAGGTTTGGGAGGCTCTTCTGGCTGCTTTTGTATTAAATATATCCCAGTTTGGTATTTCAGTCCAGATTAAGAGACCCTCTTCATCTGCTATCTTTAAATAACTCTCATCTGGTATTTTGATATGGCAGCGTAAAAGATTCAAACCAAGTTTGCGAGCTGTTTTGAATTCATTACGGATATAATCTTCTGAAGGTGTAGTATAATTAGTTTCAGGATAAAAATCCTGATCCAGGGCACCAATTAAATAAATCGGCTTTTTATTTAGATAAAACTTTCCATTTTTAACTTCAAAACGACGAAAACCAAATCGAGTCTTGACAGTATCACCATTATCTAAATTTGCTTTGACTGTATATAAGTTGGGATGCTGAGGGTGCCATAATTGGGGATTCGCTAGGTTTCCTTTAAGCTGTAGTATAGAATCTCTGGCCTTAATTGAATATGCTTTTTGAACTACCTTTTTAGAATCCGAATCCAAAATTTGTAAATGTAGTTTTTGATTCCTATTAAGCTTTCGATTTAGACGGATTTTTAGTTGATAATTGCCATTAATTTCAGAGTTAACATAGATCTTTTGAATATGATGTCGATTTTTGAAATGTATAAAAACGCTTTGCCAGATCCCACTGGATTGAACATACCAGTTTTGTTTACCATGAGGAATATGCCAATAGCTAATTCCTTCTGTACCTTTTTTACTGTCTACAGGATCAACTACACGAAGTAATATTGTATTCTTGCCTTCACTCAAATAGTCAGTTATATCAAATTTAAAAGGAGTATAGCCACCTTCATGTTGACCTACAATTTTACCATTAATATAAAGATAAGCTAAATAATCAACCGCTTTAAATTCTATGATTACACTTTTATTTTTTGATAAACGATCAATAGTTATATTTTTTTTATACCATGCAATGCCTTGATAATCACGCAGGTCTTTAAATTGAACTTGCCAGGCTAATGGTACTTGAATTTTTCGCCAGCCGCTAATATTATCGATAGAATGGTGACTAAAACTACCGGTACTATCAATAGCAAATTGCCATTCTCCATCTAAAGACCATGTTTCAGCTCTCATGCCACTTCCAACAAACCCAAAACAAACCATGAAACAAATTATTATGTTTTTATACTTTTTAGGAATTTTCATCATTTACTTTCATTATTTGATTATATTTTTTCTGCCAGGTTTTCGCTAAATTAATTTCTTTACTCCTATGTTTATATCCTATTGAATGGGGAAACGACTTTTTATTATAATATGCAATTGTCGGTTGCATCCAATCCTGAAAAGGAGTTGAATGATAATTTAAATCATTTTTAATTTTATTAAGGCTAAAAATAGCAGTTCGACGAGTATTAAACGGGAAAACGTCACCTTGATTGGATTGACTTATGGGATAATTATCAAAGAGGTTTTGATCAATGTGGATTATCTCAGGTTCTTTATTTAATAATTCACCTATTTTTTTAAGGTAGGTGTTTAAAGTATAGATTTCTTCAGAAGCCACATTATAAGCCTTGCCTATAGTTTCCTGATTTTCAATCAACTTAGCAAAAGCAGAGGCAACATCATTCACAAATACTTGTTGAAAAGCAAAATCTCCACTACCAGGAACAAGTAATGGCTGTCCGTCTAATATCCGATCAATCCAGAACCAATCTCTCATAGTTGGGTCGCCGGGCCCTGAAACAAAAGTTGGCCTTAAGACAGTCACTAGGATATCGCTATTATGATGGGCTTCCCATAAAACTTTTTCACACTTCCGTTTATTTATACCATAGTCCATCCCAAAAGGATTTCTGGGGAAATAATCCATTAATTGGCCTTTGTCCTGTTCTTCTGTAATCGGACAGGATAGAGAATTCAAAACCATATACACCGATACTGTGCTACAATGAATAAAGCGGCCAATATTACCCTTGAAAACATCTATGGCCAATTGAGATTGTTCGGGCGTGTAAGCTATCATATCATAAACGGCATCGTATTTGTTATTTTTTATCAAGCGATTCAAATCTTTTCTATTGTTACGATCCCCGGTTACCAAATCAACATTGTCCGGTAGTGGAAGTACTGATTCATGCTTTCCCCGATTGAACACTGTAACATTATGGTTTTCTTCTAATATTTGCACTAAATAACTGCTAATAAATCCAGTGCCGCCTAATACTAATATATCCAATTTTTTTCACCCTCCATTTTCATCTTATAATTTATCTTACCCAATTTTTGCTATCATTTATTATTTGATCGGTTTCATCTTGCGAATCTACCATTGTGCTAATTAGCAAATCTTTATGAGACAATTTTTTCAATACATTTTTAATTTTCTTTTTATCCATCCAATGTAATATTAGTTTTTTACCATGAGATTGTATATTTTCATATAAATCAAACCATTTTTCAGACCCTACTCCTTGTTCTCCGGCTCCAGGTACCCACTGGATTCCATCTAATTCATCAATTTGCAAAAGATGCTTGGCATGGCCTAGTTGTCTGGGGCCATCCAAATGATAAAGAGTCTGATCTAATTTTTCAGTTTGTCTTTTAATATCTGGTATAACATATTGCTGGAAAATATCAGGTGATATCATGGCAGAAAAATCTGATTGTAAATCTGAACCCCGTCCCGGAAACCAGATTCCCATCCAAGTTATACTACCAGGCTGGTATTGGGTGGTTATTTTGCAGATAATTTCATAACAATCAAGCCATGTATCCACTATTTTTTCGCAGGCATGTTTAACTTTTTTCGGATTTACTATCAAGTCTGTTAATAAACTCTGATTTCCCCGTAAAGATGCCAGATTATTAAGTGAACCATTTAGATCTGTTATAGTTGTAAAGAATTTTCCTAAACCAAAACTACCGATCTTATCTGTTAAATTTTTAGTAAGTTGCCACCACTTTTCATTATTCCACCAACGCTTGAAATTTTCAAGCGTCTCCTCCATATTTGCCTTATAATCTGATTTCATATTTTTTACTTCAATAATAACATTTTTTTAATTAAAGTCCGCCCCTTATATTTTAAACGATAAAAATAACAGCCGCTGGCCAACTGATCAGCCTTAAAATTCATCTGATGCCTACCAGCAATTTGCTCTCTATCCACCAGTGTATTTACTTTCTGCCCCAGAACATCCAGAATAGTCAGTTCAACTTTTCCGGACCGGGGAAGGACATAACTAATTGTGGTGATTGAATTAAATGGATTGGGATAATTTTGAAAGAGCTCAAATTGATCTGGAATTGCCAGTTTGGCCGCTGGCTCAGAACCTACTTCGACTGTAGAATCAGCTAGCAGGAAAAGACAGGTTGTGTAACCCGGAATCGCCATATTTACATTATCTAATTGTCTTGGCTTTCCAGAGAAAACTCTCCCACCTATCAAATCTGTTAAATAATAATCACTTGTCGAGTCAAGCTCCAGTTCACTGATAGGTAAATCGAGAGTAATACTTTTGCTCTTGCTCATAATATTTACTACGCCAAAAAGATTCTGATCCTCCTTCCAGCGATGAAAAGCATAAGCATTTTGATCCGGGCTGACATTAATTTCTTTAAAATTTTCACTCCGCATAGCAGAATATTTGCGGCGTAAACGAATTAATTTCTGGTAGTAGGGATAAAGCCCTAAATCATCTTGGGATCGAATTGAGATCTCCCTCCGGAAAATTTGATAGGTCATATAAGGATGGTCTTCATGGCCAATCTCCTGACCATTATAGATCAGTGGAATCCCATTTAAAGAAAATACCAGTGCAGCTACCATTTTGGTTCGGGCAAACCCATGATTACGAAGAAAGGGGAGCATATCATTATTTCCCATATAACGTAAGATTTTTGCATTCTCTGCATAACCATGGCCCCGATTAGTTATTGCTTCCCGTAAACGATCGACCCTTTTCTGAGGATCACCGGTGTTAAATATTGTATATTGATCATTACTCCTCCAATCTGCATAATCAGTTGCCCAGTACCATTGTGAAACCCAGCTTTGATCAGGAGCCCAATCATAAGCCACATCAAAACGCTCATCAAAAACCATAGGCCAGGAAGCTTTGTCTTCAGCCAATAGCATTAGCTCCGGCTTGATCCGTTTCAGAGCCAGCCGTAAATTTTGCGTGAATTCCGGTCGTCGGGAATTCACTCCCCAGATTGCATCAAATCGATAACCATCGATATCAAACTCTTCGACCCAATATCTGCAGGCTGTTCTCATCCAGTTCCTAACTGCCGGATTTTCGTAATTGAGATTGGGTAATTCATTCCAGAAATAATTGATAAATCCTTTATAATAACTGTAATATTGAGAATATGGAGCGCTAATTTCTTCCCGCTGATAGTAATTATAATAGTGGGAATTGGTGCCATACTGAATTGTATGCTGGGCATAAGGGTGATAAATAGAGGTATGATTGAGAATAATATCAAAAAGGACCCGCATCCCCAGAGAATGTGCAGTCTCTATAAGAATTTTTAATTCTTTTTCATTCCCGTAATCCTTTCTGATCTCAAAATAGTCTGTGACATCATAACCATGTTCCCCCCACTTTGTCCTGTAAACTGGCTGAATCCAGACAGTATTCACACCTAATTCTCTCAATTCTGGTAATTTATTCGTAATATCGGGAAACCTGCCATCCATGACAAAGGAGTAAGGAGTTATTTCATATATCACGGCTGAATCAATCCAGGCTGCATGTTCGTGACGGATATCAAAAGATTGAATACTATCTTCTGTCACTGTAATAAAAGTTCTGGCTCTGGTAGTATCTCCATCAGAAGTTATTCCCCTTAGATCAAAGTAATATTCACCAGCAGGAACCTCTTTGGGTATATCAATAGAAACTGATGTGCCGGTGGCTTTATTTAGCCCCAGGTGAAGTGGATTGTGCTGATCCTCTTCCCAGATATAATCGACTTCTTCAGAATCAGGATTTTCAATGATCCGACTTTGCAAAGTTACCGCTCTGCCGGCTACAGTGGGATAAGCTTCCAGCACCGGTTTGACAGGTAATTTTAGCAAAAAATTGAGAGTGTCGGAGTAAATTTCAACTCCCTGGCTGTTGATAGCTGCCACAAACCAATTCTCTCCTTCGGACAGCTTTACTTGAGCTTCAAAGGTAGAATCCTCGGGATCAACATTAAAAGTAATTTTTCCATTGTTCCCTGTAATTTCTCCTTGTGAAGAAACCAGAGTATCCAGTTTGCCCCAGACTTTTTGCTCGCGCTGCCATACATCCGCATCTTGTACCAGCCAATCTATCCCCATCCCGTGACTAAATAGAGGAATCAAGCCTATTACTGCAATAATTTTTATAACGTACAATAACAACTTATCCTTCATTTTGATAAATTTCTCGCTTATTAATATTTCCCATAGGTTTTAGCCACCTCCACCATTTTAAAAATATTTTCGTCAGGGGTATCGCGGCCACACTGATCTCCAGTAGAAAGCACAAAGCCACCATCATAACCAACATCATCAATAAGTTTTTTACATTTATCTTCCACTTCCTGAGGCGTTGCTTCCAGCATAAAATTAGTTGTATTAATATTGCCTTTGATACTTAGTTTATCTCCGTATTTTCTCTTGACCATAGCTATATCCACATTACCCGAAGGTGGTTCTTCCATGGGTTCCATTGAAGTTACATCTGTTTCTTCAGCAACAATTTTTATAAGAGGCCATGATTTCCCACATATATGTAGATGGCAAGGTATTCCAGCGTTCTTACAAACCCGGGACGCCTTCTGAATGAAGGGCAGTTCAAACTCTCTAAAGATATCAGGAGAGCTAACACTAAGACTGGCACTAGAGCCGCCCAGCATAATAATATCCGGTTCAGCTTCAATCATTGCTTTTATATTAGCCAATGCCCATCGCATCCAAAAATCATGAACCTTATGCATGAACTTATTTTCTACTAAAAAATCTGTAAAAACATTTTCGAAACCACCATCCCGATAATTAAACCACCAATCCTGAAAAACGGGAATCATGCCCAGATAAACCCCCAGGTCTCCAATCACATCTTTATCATGGTATTTTTTCTTATATTTCCAGTCCCCCTTACCCATCCAGAGCTGCAATTTTTCAAAGTCTTCTTTAAGATTTTTAACTGGTTTTACCTGACGCCAGGGAGCTTCATCAGCAAAAAAGAGCTCTTCCTCAGTCAGCAGTCCTTTTGAAGTCTGACATCTTCTTTTAACCAGTTTGCCTTTGGCAGTGTCCACCACTTCAGATTTAAATTCAGGTGCGTTCTTAGGACGTATTTCTTCTAAGCCACCATACATATAAAACCCATCCATATCAAAATATTTCACTGCTTCCACATAAACTTCACCATGAGTAGCAGATGTCCATCCATAATGTTCTCGACCATCAAGATGGATATCATAAAAAGGACGGCCATCCAATCGATCTGGAACCATTACTGAAATATCAGGACTTACTGGAACATGATCAGGTTTCCCTCCTTGAAGTGCAATTAATAAACGTTCTTTAGATGTCATTATTTTCCCCTTTTATTTGATTATCGGGTAAACGATTCCATGAACTTAATAATTTTTTCAAACGGTAGAAGGAGCGCTTCGGCTCACAATTTGCTTTCACCATCCCACCATTTACTATAAAAGGTCTAAAATTTGAGAAATCGTACCAATTTATGCCTTTTATATTCGGTCTGCTATAGAATAGTGTATAAACTTGTTCTAACCAATCAGCCTGTAATTCTTCATCCCAGGGCCTATGCCAGTCATAGGGAGATTTTTTAATTCCCATACTTTTATCCATTACCGTTTTGAACGTTGGTCCAGACGTGGTACCGATTTCAGTAATATGGATTGGTTTGCCGAATTTTTCAAAACGTTCTACCATCCGCATAATGTCTGATAGATCGCGGTAACCAAAATAGGCCTGGATTCCTAGTACATCAAAATCTACCTCGGCTTCAACCAGATCTTTAACGAATTGTCGGGTAGAACGTAAAGGGCGGCTTGCCTCCATTCTAGCCATACGCCCCCGGGCTACATATTCACTCCAAGGGGAGCAATTGTTTATCAACCGGCTGACCTCTGGATTTATTTCTTTGGTTTTATTACAGGCTAATCTTACAATTTCAGTGATCTGTTCCGGGGTGTGGTCAAATATATTAGCCCAGTCATGATATTCGTTCACCACTTCCCAATGTTTTACTTTATTTCCATAATGTCCGACTAGATCGCGAGTATGCTTGTCAACATAGCTTTTCAACTGGTCAAAGTTTTTATTTTCCAACCATTTTGGTGTTACCCAGGGATGAAACCAAAATAAAGGTCGCCCCTCTATTGTAATATCATTATCTAATAAAAATTTAGTGATTTCATCTTTAATACCCCAATTATACTCACCTTCTTGAGGTTCAAATAAAGGATACCAAGTATCCCATACATAGTGAGTTAGAGTTGCAAAATTAAACAGTTCTGCGAATCTTCTGGTAAATGCTTCCGATTTTGCCCAGATATATTGACGGCTCTCACAACCAAAATATACTTTATCGTCTCTATTATTTATCGCAATCTGATTTCTTGCGTGTTCTAGTTCAATTTTTTCTCCAGCCCAGAGTGAATAGTAAAGAGATTTATTGGCAAGCCGGCCACATTTTTCTCCATTTGTAATCTGCTTTTTTGCCATCTCAAGATATTCTTGAGATAATTCGATAAAGGACTTTACTTCCGGTGAAAAAACTGTTCCACTACTTTTATATCTATCTCTTACTCGTAGGTTTCTGGAAACCCTGCTATTGGCAAACTCATAATTAAGATTTAACTGCCGTTTCCCATTTAATTCCTCTAGAGAATAATATTCTCCACCATTATTTGCACACAGGCTACAAAACCCAAAGCCCTCTATAAACCATTGCGTATTGACTCCAAATTTACGATTACCCAAATCTTCTGGCACAACAATCCCATCTCCAGTTATTTTAATTTCTGACTTGAAAGGATCAACATTTTCATCAGAAGCATAGACAAAATTGAGTTCCGGCATCCAGGGATGGGGGAAAGGTTTAAAGGTCAATGGTTTAACGGTCTTAATCAGAGGTTTAGCCAGTGATTCATATGTAGACCAGACAGATACTGCCGCAGCCCCTTTTGCGCTTTTTCGGATGAATTGTCGTCTTGTAATGTTTTTTCCCATTTCCTTACCTATTTTTTATAGTCCAGGTTATTCCATTTAGTTTTTAAATCCAATAACCGATCAACAGATGACTTTTTTTCGCCATTCTCCCGAAGGAGACCTCCATTCTTCAGAAAAGAAAACCCATCGATCAGATCATACCAGTTTGCTGCCCTTATAAAATCTTTGCTATAAGCATAGGTAAACACCTGCTCAAGCCAATCAGCCTGTAATTCTTCATCCCAGTGGCGATGCCATTCATAGGGTAATTGGGTATGGTCTTTAATATCAGGATCAATAAATTCCTGGCTTATACCGCGGGAAGGAGCCCCTACTTCAGCTAACTGGATCTCTTTATTTAATTTTTCGTAACGTTCGATAACCCTAATATAATCAGCAATAGGTTTTCTGGTAAAATAGACCTGTACTCCAACTGCATCAAAATCTACTCCAGCTTCAATCAGTTCTTCTGTAAATTGATAAGGAGTTCGCTGAGCGTATTGGGCCTCCTTTTCATGCCATTTACCTTTTTGAACATATTCACCAAAAGGACAGCAATTATTAATTAATAAGGTTATATCAGGATTAACATCGCGTGCAACTTCGCAGGCAAACTTTGTTAATTCAATAGATTGTT
>JAIPJV010000175.1 GCA_021734005.1 Fidelibacterota bacterium | reverse complement strand
GCGTCAAAAAATCTACAGTAGCAGGAATGAAATGGTCATAGGCCCCCGCCCCTAAAAATGATATGTTTTCCAGAGTGTTTTTATTTTTGCGGGCCATTTTTGATAATTTTTGACTGGCTTCGGTTTCAGATAAAGGCTTGGGTAATTCAATACCGGCCTTTTCAATGAATTTATCAGGAATGTTATCAATCAGGTCTTCAAAACTATCTACACCCAATTCTTCCAGGATTTCTCTTTCACATTCCTTGGTATTTGGTACATAGTCCATAGTTGCCTCATGGTCATGATAATTAAATAAATGGGGATAGTACTACTCAAGCATGTCTTCGTATTCTTCAGCTGTCAGCAAATCGTCGAGTTCATCTTTATCACTCATTTTGATTTTTGCTATCCAGCCTTCACCATAAGGATCTTGATTAATCTTTTCAGCTTCTTCTTCCAGAGATTCATTAGCTTCAATGACTTCACCTGATACGGGAGTATAAATATCAGAAACTGTTTTAACAGCCTCGATCGTTCCAATTGCGTCTCCCTGTGAGAACTCTTGCCCCTCTTCGGGAAGTTCAACAAATACAATATCTCCCAGCTCTTCCTGAGCATGATCAGATATTCCAATTGTGCCGGTCTCGCCATCAACTTTTACCCATTCATGTTCTTTAGTATAATACAAACCTTCTTGAACACTCATCTTCAACCTCTCTTTTTATTTCTTTTATATTTGAATGTATCCATAAATCCAGTATGGAAATTTCCATCCTGAAATTTTGTGTTTTTGATAATGGACTGATGCAGAGGAATAATTGTATGAATGCCTTCAATAACAATTTCATCCAGAGCACGTTCCATTCTTTTGATAGCCTCCTCCCGGGTTCTGCCATGGGTGATCAATTTACCCAGCAAAGAATCATAATGCGATGGCATTACATAATCATCATAGATATGAGTATCCATTCGGATTCCCGGTCCACCCGGCATGTGAAATGACTCAATCTTACCCGGGCAGGGACGAAAATTATTATCAGGATCTTCTGCATTGATTCGGCATTCGATAGAATGGCCTTTTAATTCGATATTTTCCAGTTCCGGTGGCAATTTTTCACCATTTGCCACTTCAATCTGTCCTTTTACAATATCATAGCCTGTCACCATTTCTGTAACTGGATGTTCAACCTGGATTCGAGTATTCATTTCAATAAAATAAAAATTATTATCTTTATCGAGGAGAAATTCAACAGTGCCCGGGCCAACATAATTAACAGCTTCAGCCGCTTCCACAGCCTTTTGCCCCATGTGTTGGCGCAGATCTTGATCAACAACAGGAGAAGGTGATTCCTCGATCATTTTTTGATGGCGACGCTGAATAGAACAATCGCGCTCACCCAGATGAACAACATTACCATGCTTATCGCCCATTATTTGAACTTCGATGTGTTTGGCTTCCAGGATCATTTTTTCAATATACATAGCCGGATCACCAAAAGCAGCTTCCGCTTCTGAGCGGGCTGCATCATAAGCATTTTGTAAGCCGCCAGGATTCTGAACGATTCTCATTCCCCGTCCACCACCTCCTGCACTGGCTTTTAGCAAGAGGGGATAGCCGATTTCTTTGGCTGTTTCTTTCAAAGCTTCATAATCAGCAACCACACCCTCACTACCTGGAATTACAGGAACATCGACCTCCTGCATCTTTTTTCGAGCCCGGGCTTTGTTGCCCATGGCATTGATGACTTCCGGATCCGGGCCGATGAATTCCATACCGTGCTCCAGGCACATTTCTGCAAATTCAGCATTTTCCGCAAAAAATCCATAGCCTGGGTGAATGGCATCAGCATTGGTAACTTCGGCAGCACTAATTATTTGAGATTTTTTGAGATAGCTACGATTGCTAGCAGGCGGCCCAATACAAACGGCTTCATCTGCGTATTTGACATGCAAGGACAATTCATCAGCAGTTGAATAAACAGCTACAGTAGAAATATCCAGTTCCTTGCACGCTCGTATAATCCTTAATGCTATTTCGCCTCGATTGGCAATTAATACTTTATTAATCAATTGTTTCTATACCATTTTTTATTATTGTTTGTCAACAAGAAAAAGCGGTTGTTCGTACTCAACCGGCTCAGCATTTTCTACCAGAATTTTCACAATTTTTCCGGAAAATTCCGCTTCAATTTCGTTCATAACTTTCATGGCTTCTACGATACAGAGGGTATCACCAGTATTAAAGCTATCGCCAACTTGAACAAAAGCATCAGCATCTGGTGCTGGTGCTCGATAAAACGTTCCAACAATTGGACTTTTGATTTCAACTCTATTATCACTGGTTCCCTCAGTCTTTGAAGCCGAGTTCCGGGATGAATCTGCTGGCTGAGGAGCAGTCTGAGAAGTTTCTCTTACTATTTTTTTGTTGCCCGGAGTTCCGGAACCTTCAGCCACAATTCTACCTGAATTTTTTGATATTTTTACTTTAGTAAACCAGTTAGATAACTCTATATGGCCAATATCATGGTTTTCTAAAAGCTCTATTAATTTGCGTATTTTTGCAATTTTCATCATGCTTCCCTTTCCTTTACGTGTTAACCCTTTCTTTGTACTCGCCTGAACGGGTATCAATGCGTACGATATCGCCTTCCTCAATAAATAAAGGTACTTTAACTTTGTATCCTGTTTCCAGAGTCACCCGTTTATCACCACCTTGAGCAGTATTTCCCACTACACCGGGAGGAGCTTTTTCCACTTCCAGATCAACTTTTACAGGCAATTTGATATCAACAGGAGTCATGCCATCAAAAAGAATTTTTATCTCCTCATTTTCCTTTAAAAACTGGCTGGCCTCCTGGCAAATCTCATCCGGCAAATTTATTTGTTCATAAGTCTTCGTATCCATAAAAAAATAGGTGTCACCCTGATTATATAGATATTGCATTCGGCGGGCTTCCAGGCGAACATCTTCAAACTTATCATTGGGCCGAAAGGTTTCTTCAATAACATTACCTTCCGGTATGCTTTTCATCTTTGTTCTGACCTTGGCTCCGCCTCTACCCATTTTGAAATGCTGGAAGTCAATAACTTTATATAATTCTCCATTATATCGGATCACAAGCCCATTCCTGATATCTGAAGTTCCTGCCACCTTTTCTCCTTTTTATGTTTAGGCATTATTACTTTACTTGAAAAATTATTTCTTACTTCATATTTTGAATAATCTTTTCGAAGGAATTATTGTCTGAGACTATTTCATTGGCATACTTTGAAAATATATCCACTTACACCCATTAAATTATCAAAAAAATAATCCAAATAGTCATAAACAATACAGATTAACTCTGGAGTTCAATTTAACTTCTTCTCTTTTTATAATCAATTAATTTCTACCCCGGTAACTAGCCCGCCTCCTTTAGTTTATAAGTACTCCGGCAGTGAAACATATTTTCCCTCGATGTCAATAAAAATTCTTGAGTAAATAAAAATACTATAATATATTTAGTCCATGTTTGTATTTGAATCTTTCCTAAGTTCGGGTTCGTTCATATTTTTATTATCACTGGCTGCTTTATTTCTATATGCAGAGATTCATTATAAACCACGGTTTTTAAGAGGTTTATTATATCGGAAACGGCCGGAAATTATTTTTGATGTTCCCCAGCGTATTCAAACCAGGGAACTTCCAGTCGCTTTAATTATCAAAGATAGTCATAAATTCCCAATCCAGCTAAAAGATGTACAGATTGAAATATTGCAAAGTTCCCAAATTCTGGATACCTATACTTATAGCGAAAAACAGAATATAGATTCCCTCTTTTTTTCCAAAATCTACCCACTTGATGTAAAGCCTTATTCAGGTTCCTATCTGGAAATAAAATGCACCTTAACTTACAAGATAAATAACAAAACCCGCTGGGTGACCAATAACAATTACCCCCTTTTAAAAGAAAAGAATATGACTGTTTATATTGATCCAGACCCACGTCCAGTAGAATCTGGATGGAAATGGGGCGATGTCCATTGTCATAGTCATTATACAGAAGATCAGGTTGAATTCGGCTTACCACTCAAATTATTTCCTAAACTGGGAAAGGCCACGGGCATGTCTTTTGCTGCTATTACAGACCATTCCTATGATCTGGATGATGGTCATGACTCCTGGACTGGAGTTGATCCGGATCTGGCCAAATGGCATAATATGCAGAAAGAGGTTGCCGAACTAAATTCTAAATCATCAGAATTCACTCTGCTCCCTGGAGAGGAGGTCTCTACCGATAATGGCAAAGGTAAAACCGTTCATATGGTTGTGATTAACCCCAGCAAATTTTACCCCGGATGTGGCGACAGTTTTGAAAAAGGTGTTTTCCAAAAATCAAAATTGCGGGTTGATCAAATTTTGAACGATTTGAATGGAAAAGCAATTGCTTTTGCTGCTCATCCATTTGAAAAACCATCTCTAGTTCAGAACATTTTTCTAAACCGTGACGTTTGGAATACCGAAGATAGCCATAGCAATCTAGCCGGATTTCAAATTGTAAATGGTAAGAGGATGGAAGCCTTTAAAATTGGGAAACAAGAGTGGATAAAAAAATTATTACAAAAGCAGCATAAATACATCTACGCTGGTAATGATTCTCATGGCTTTCTAAATAAATTTATTAGCATTCGCGCCCCACTTCTCTCGCTCAACAATTCCGAAGGCCATATTTTTGGTGAAATGCTTACTGCTGTCAGAAATGTAGATCAAAATGTAGAAAGCATTACCCGGGGACTAAAACAAAATCCTGTTATCATATCCAGCGGACCCTTTTTAAATATAAAAATCAAAAACTCTGAAACCAGCCATGATAATCAACCCCGATTATTCGCCCGAGCTAATAAAATTGCCCATATTGGCGAAACTCTGGCAGGCAAACCCAATGCTCTTAAAATATCGGCCAGATCAACAGATTTCTTTGGAAAAATTGATCAAATTAAAAGTTATATCTCAAATTATGAAGGCAATCAAGAGGTCTTAATCAACACTTACAA
>JAIPJV010000174.1 GCA_021734005.1 Fidelibacterota bacterium | reverse complement strand
ATATTATCTTGTGCAGTTTTAGTTTTTGCTCTAAAATTAATTCTCCATTCATTTGAGGCTAATTTATTTATTCCTTTATTAGATTGTCTATGAATAGGAAATTTCATTGAAATATAAGGCCCTAGTACTGAAATCCAATATCCTTGAAATGGCTCAATGGTTGTTGGGGTAGTGTAACTATTCTTATTATATCTGTATATATTATTAACCCATCCTGTTGAAACAGCTTCCACTGTTTTTTTAGAAACACCATCTTTTATAAAAATAAGACTATCTTTATCAATATTTAGTATTAAAGGATTGCTGAATAAATTCCAACCTGGGTTTAAACTTATTGATGTATCTTTTTGAATAGGTTCTCCAATTATATCTAATATGGCACTTTCAACATTGCCTAGCCAGTAACCTTTACCAAGCTGAAAAACATCATTATTAGTATATCCATTATTTTTATATTCATAAGTAACCCAATAATCTGTGAAATCATCTCCAATAATATTTTCTATAGAATCTTTTTTGGGTATTAGTGGGACTCCCCATAAATTCCAACCTTCAAAAATATGATTAGAAAGACTATCACCGATAATTGCGAAAGGACGTTCACTAACTTTTATCTTTTCATTTCCTGCATAATCCTTTGATGATATTTTCAACAAATTCCCATAAGTAACGGTAGTATCAATTACCATCCAATTGTAACTATCTATATAATTCTGGCGATTAATTTCTTTATATGTCTCTCCACTGTCAGAAGTAAACCATATTTTCACTGAATCAACCCGATAACCATCATTTGTCATCCATTTAAAATTATGAATAGAATCAGAAATAAGGATGGCTGGCCCGTTACAAGATTTTCCTAATTTTAAATCAGGTGCTGTTGTGTCTCCAATACTAATCCGGAACGAATAAATACTGTCAGCAATAGATTCAAATGAATAGGTGTTTTTGTTAGAGATATTTGTTCTTTCTTTGGTTTCTAAGTTTTCTAAAACTACAGGAACTTCAGGTATATCATTAAACAAAAAGTCTAACTTAGCTTCACCACCTTCTGTAGTAAAAAAATCAAAATACCATACTTGCATTGTATCTTTTAGAGAAATTTCTGGGCGGATATCTTTTGAAAATTTGTCACCTAAAGTAGTGTCCCATTCTGGATGAGGAAGGTAAATAGAAGTGTAATTTTCTGGAGGAGGCGGTGGCTCAACCTCATCGAAATTGGAATCAAATAAATTCGTTGCGTTTTTTGCTACTCCTATATAGTTATAATCATCATTATAATTATTTGTTGATGCTTGAACCCTAATATACCAGCTAAGACTGTCAAGAAAGGAATCTTCTATAGAGATATTAACTTTTGTTAAAGCAGGTATCCTAGTATCATTATTTATAATATAGCCAGATATATAAATGTTATTTTCATTAGATACTATAGATTTTCCATTCCATCCAGGATAATTAGTGAATGGCTCACTATTAAATAATATATAAGATTCTATTTGATCTCCTTCTAAATTATAAACATTAAGTCTTTGTATAGTTTTAATATCATTACTATAATCTCTAACTGTTACAAGTATGTAGCTATTATGAAATTTTATTCCCATAACTTTACTGTTTGAATAAGAATTTGGAGAGATAGTTCTCTCCCAAATCTGATTACCAGATGTATCTGTTTTTATTAAATATGCTAAAGAATCATCAGTGTCTTGTCCTCCAAGAACAATTTCATTTTTGTATAAATTCGCAGAATAAACCTCTCTGTTCTCATTGTCATTTACTGTTTTGCCCCATAATAAATTTAAATCAGAATCAAACTTTATAATTCCAGGTTTGTTACCATTATATGCCCCAACTGCATATAAATTATTATTTTTATCTGGCAATATTGTGGTTAACTGTTGGAAGTCACTATAGCAATCAAATTCGTTTCGTTTGATTTCTTGTAAGTTTGAATCTATTAATCCGACGAATTGTTTATCAGGTTCGTTTTTACCTAAGTATGCTATATTTTTATTACTCAATTGAACTATAGTGCGGATGTCATTTGTGCCTGGCAAATCGATATTTTTATAATCTATTTCGGTTCCTGCAGAATCGTACTTAACAAATATAGGGTCAAAATAGTTTGTCCCCTGTGCATTCTGCATTCCACCAAATATTATATCTAAATTTTCTAATATTATACAACTTCGAAATCTAGCATGATCCCATCCGGGGTCTCTAAAATCTTGCCAAATAATTTCACCATTATTCCCTATTACGGTTGCTATTTGGTTATCTTTATTTTCATGGTAGACACCTGAAATTGCAATTTTATTATTCTTTATTTCTGACATCCCATTAAAATAAGCGTCACTTTTTTCAGTATAGGTTTTACAAAATATATCTTTGATTGTAATGTTGGCAGTAGCATTTAAATTGATACAAGTTAAAACTAAAAAAATAACACACACATAATATTTCAGCATTGTTCCCTCCAATATAAAATTGTTTATTGTTCTTTAATAACTTCATCTAATTCTTTTACCACTGGTATTGTAAACCTATTTCTATGAAAAATAATAAAAGTAAAAAATATTAGATAATTCAAATTTTTAATATTCTTATCTGGTTTAGAAGCCGCTCTTAAGCCTAATCGCAATTTGAAATATAAATATGAGATTGAGTATAGGCACCATTTAATATTTTTTACAAAAAAATACATTTATTTATCAATTAAAAAAATAACTTCATATAATATCCTAATACATTCGAACTCTAATGTCAAATATATTAAATATTTTTTTCATTATTTTGCAACTCGTATAAAGCTAAATAATAAAATTGGTTGAAATTCCAAAATACCAATATTCAAGATTAGTATTAAATTCACATAAGAACTAACTCTTTGCATCAATTTTTATTTTCTTTATTATATCTCCTCATCCAACCGCAATTTGATTTAAATTTTGATAATTGATATTCTTAAAATCACTTTCACTGGCATCTCTTTGAGGTTTTGAATTTTGATTGTTTTTCTCAATTTCAAAATCGTTTTCAAGCTCTTCAAGGTTGAATTCCGCATAAATTTCTGTTGTTTTAACTGAGGCATGCCCTAGTAATTTTTTTACCAAGTATATATCACGCGTTTCAAAATACGTTCTTATGGCGAAGGTATGACGCAAGCAATGAAAGGTTCGTTTATCGCCTTCCTGAGTTCGATATAGATTTAATTTCCTAATTATATCTAAGAATTTTTTACTTATTGTTGTATCATTATATTTTCCACTCTTGGCAATTTTGTAGTATTTTTCAATCTCTTTATCTATTTTGATACTTCTTTCAGCTCCATTTTTTTTGGGATTAAATATTTTTAGAAAATTATTTTTCAAATATGAATCGTGAATCTCTGATAATCTTATTCCAGTTTTCCAGTGCAAAATAATTCTCGAATATAGTTCTTGATTCTCTACGGCTTCTAAAATTTGATTTATTTCTGAATCGGTAAAATATCTGGGGCGTGTTTTTGGTTTTTTTAGTAATTTAATTTTGCAGGGGATTTCTGAAATATAATTACCTTCTTTGGCCCAATTCAAAAATGCACGAAGATGCCTTAGATGCGTATTAATTGAATAAATGTTGTCGTATTTTTTCTTCAATTTTTTCAAAAAATCGTTCAAATCAAAGGCGATGATGTTTATTTCAGAATAGAAAATATTTAAAGTTTTGTAAGTGAAATTATAACTCCTCAAAGTTTTTTCACTATTATCCCGAATATTTTTTTGATATTGTATAAACTTTTCCCATAATTTTTCAAAATCAGTTGGGCTTTTTTCCAGTTTAATATCTTCAATACTTTTTAATCCCCGTCGGAACGCTTCTTCCTGTCTTTGAATATTCTTTAATAATCGGTTTGCCCTTCTCTTGCTAGATGTCTGAAGACATATTAGTTTTTCTTTCCGTTTGCCCTGCTTGTCTGTCCACCTTATTCTGGCGAAAAATTTATTATTTAATTTTCTTAAACTTGCCAATTTTATCTCCTTTTTGTTTATCTCATCTTCTTTAACGTACGCAAAATAATATTCGTAATCAATAAAAAATATCTGTCGTAAGTTGCTGAATGGGAATACTTTAGAGAGGGCGAATATCGATTTTGAGGCGCTGAAGATTAATTATTAATAAAAGACTTTTAAAAACTTTCAAACGCCCCAAAATCTTGCTTATTTTTGCAACAGTGACTATTCTTGGGTTTTTATCCTATCAACACTTATTTCAAATCATTTTTTATCAATTTCAAATCCTATGGATTTTCTTTTTTCTTCTTTAGCTGCAATCAAAGTACTGGATACACCTGCAAATCCATCGACTACAAGGTCGCCTGGATTACTATGTACTCTTATAATTGTCCTAAGAAGTCTCAACGGTTTTTGGAACGGATGGGCAGTGCGTTCAGATTTTTGGAAATTGCACTTTCTGGCAATCTGAATTGATTCCTTAATTCACCTTTTTCCGGTTTCGTTTTCAGAAAATTTGGATTTTTTGATACGCCTGAGTTTTTGTTGCCGTTGATTGTTAATTTTTCTATAAGGTTCTTTAACGATTCCGGATTCTCGAGGGTGAAATGCCAAATCTGTTGCTTTTGATGTTTGTTTTTTCAAAACTACCAGATATTCCACATTCTTGAGTGGCCGTGTCTTGCCTGCTGGATATCCTGAGTTTTTAATCAAAACGTAATTTCAAAGAAATTCGAAATTGTTTGTTATTTTTTGCTTGATTTCAATCAATAATTCCAAATTGCAAAATAATATAGCTTGGCCATTATCTTTCAAAAGATAATCCAAAATAATTTCTAACTTCTCAAGATTAATTGATTTGTCTATTACTCCTGTCAAATTTTGATTTCCAGGGAATATACCGTAGGGCGGATCAGTCAAAAATAAATCTACTGAATTTTCTGGAATCAGCTGGTAATTTTTTAAAAAGTCTAAGTTGTAAAGTTTTATATTATTTTTTTGAAACATTATCACCTCTATAATTTAAAATT
>JAIPJV010000173.1 GCA_021734005.1 Fidelibacterota bacterium | reverse complement strand
GTACTCCATAATGGAACTGTGCGTTATGACGGCGACCTGGAAACAATGGTCGAACATGTGGATCTGGATTTTACCGGCTACCTGGAAATAAAGGCCGAACAGCGCTCGCAAATTTTGCAAGAACTCGAAGCCAGCTCTATGGTTAATGATCTTCAGGATCTGGGAAATACAATTCAAATAGCAACAGATTCTGCTACTAACTTTTTGCAATTAATTCAGGAGCTTGGTGAAGAAAATTTTTGCAGAATCGCCGGTAATTCGGTAAATATGAATTATTTGCTTGATCAACTCACATCTGACGAGGGTTTGCAATGAAGATAATCGGTAAAAACATGCTTTTAGAAAACCGTTATAAAATTATTATCGCCACAATCTACAATCTGGTGCTGACAATGGGTCTGTTTTTGTTATTCTTTGAATTTTTAGGCCCAACCCTTCAGCCCGGTTTTCTACCCAAAGGGATGGAAAGGATTGGCAATATTTTAACAATTATGACCGGTTTGCTTGCTTTTCAAGGGGGCGCTTTGCTGACTCACGCTAATTATCGGCGTGATAACCGTATGGATTTTTTAAAGACTATGGAAGGCTCAGCTGATAGATTTTATTTGCGAGAATTATCCGGGGTCTTACTTGCTCTCTTATTTGAAATAGTAATTTCTGCAATCTTGCTGATTATTGTGGCTAAACCCCAGGAAATTTCCTGGAATTTTCTCTTATTAATTATATACTTTTTGCTGACTGGCCTATTTTTTCTAAATATTGGTAACCTGGTAGGCTATTTTAGTAAAAGATCGGCTCTTAATATTTCTACCTTACCTTTGGTCATTATTGTGCTCTTTTTGATCAGCGGAGCTGTTATTCCTCTTGTCCACTTTGATAATATTTATGCTTTGATTTTGTATTATTTACCGGCGGGGATGATGCTATCGGGTACAGATAGTATATTAGCCGGAGATTTTAATGCTCTTTTAATACCTCTGATCTATTTTGTTTTCCTGGATTTGATAACCGTTTTTGTGACTAGATTTGTCTTAAATTTGGATGACTAGACCAAAATTTTTCAAAATATATAAATAAGAATCAGATCATATAAAATGTGGGTGTAGGCTGTAATCCCGTAGCCGCGAAATATGTAAATAATTGATAACAAAAGTCCTGCAATAGTTCGTAGTAAAAAAGATTTGATCTGAAATGCTTCCCCAAAACTTCCAATATAATGAAACAGTGAGAAAAGCAGGGCCGCCAGAATAATTGATGCTATCTTGCTTGGATTTTTTTCCCATTTCAATAGTTTGTTGAAAAAAAACAGACCAGCACTGATCATAATGAAGCGAAAAACAAATTCTTCATAAATTCCTGCACCAATAGCCATGACAACTAATTGAGAATGAGTATTGAATTGAGATGGTAAGGAAAGTAGATAACTGCTCCGATTCATAACCATTACCAGAACAAAAGCATAAACCAAACTTTCAACTACCATTAGAACGAAAAAATTGAAATTGAGATGGGCACTTTTGTTTCTCTGGAAACGAAAATAAAAGGCCAGGAACATACTGACAAAAATAATAACGCCGACAATATAGAAACCATAAATATCAAAATGGTGGAATATCCTCCGGATCAGCACATCAGCAGCATTTCGAATTCCTGTAATATCAGATTGGTTTAATCTATAGAGAAGCGACTCATATACAATCAATAATGGTGTGGTGATGAGAAGGCTGTAAAGAGGAGTCCGGGATTCCTGGAAATATTTTTTAAAGTAATCCATCAACCATCCTGCCTTAAACGCTGTTTAAACACCTCTAGATTATTTGAATTATATTAATTAATCAAGGAAAAGCAGGATGAAAATTGGTAATATTGTAAAATTATTTATACTGATAGGATTTTCAATAATAGGAAAAGCATTTCGCTTAAATTTAGAGAAAAATCTAAAAGGTACAAAAATAAAAATATTGACAGTAAAGGCTTCATTTTTGTAGCCATTTGCAAAAATATTGTCTGATGAGCCAGAGTAATTTATCAAGAATATATGGCATTGAAAAAATTGTCATATACCAAATAAAAAATATTTTTGTCTTTAAAATCAATAATTGTTATATTTCGAGCACAAAATTGAATTGTTTTTTGTAATCCAGTAAGAAGAGGATGAGCAAACAAGGAACATTTGAAGTTTAGATTTATTTGAGGCATTATTAAGATTGTGATTTTTCGTAATCAGCAAAATAAATTTTAGGTGGTAAAAGTTTGTGTAAAAGGATTATTTCTTTTGTATTAATATTTGGGTATGTGCTCTGGGGGTACAATTTGCCCGGATTCTATAATATATCTTCAGATTCTACTGATCCTGTCTTTGTAGTGGACAAGTCCAGACAGATGTTCTATATATTTACAAGTTCAGGACCGGGAAGGTTAAAAGCTGTCGATTCTATTGAAGCCAGTACAGGTTCCAGCCGGGGCGACAAAAGAGTAGAGGGTGACAAAAAAACTCCAGAAGGTGTTTATATAATTGTCAGTAAGCTGACAGATAAGGATCTGCCGGAAATCTATGGACCTCTGGCCTTGATTCTGGATTATCCCAATCATGTTGACAGAGCTCTGGGGAATGGCGGTACTAACATCTGGGTTCACGGACGAAATGAAGAACTGGAGCCCCGTCAGACCAAAGGGTGTGTATCGCTGGAAAACCATAGAATCCTTGAGGTCAATGAAAAATTTGTTGATCTTGGTAAAACCAAAGTCTTAATCTACGATTCACTGGCTCGCACTGATTTTTCGACCTATCATTCTCAATTGAAAAATTGGGAATCAGTTCTGCAAAGCTGGAAACAAACCTGGCAGACTGGTGATTTTAATTCTTATGAAAAGTATTATTCGCCAAAATTTCGTTCTGATCAGAGTCTGGAATCCTATATTGAACGTAAAAAACGAATCGATCAGAATACAAAATGGAAAAAGATTAATACTGAAAATGTTCAGGTTTTTTCTGCTGATTATGAAGCCCGGATTACATTTGAGCAAGAATACATAACTCCCAATTTTATTTCAGTCGGTCCAAAAGAGTTAACTTTTGTGAAAAATTCTCCTGATTGGAAAATTATTACCGAAGATTACGGACCTTCCGATCAACGCTTTGATTTTCAGGAAACTATTAATGAATTTGTTTCAAGGTGGGAAAAAGAAAATATGAATAAATTCAACTCGGGAAATCAGGATACTCTGGGCGGAAAAGTATTGATTAATGATCTCAATACTGGGCTTGAATCTGAGAATGTTTTTGCCTCTTTTGATCTCACCTTTTTGAATAACAGAAAAATAGTTGAAGCCAGTAATAAAGTATTTATGGATTTTGATAATGGGAGCTGGAATTCTATTGAAGAAAATTATAAAAAACAAAAAGATATTAGTCTAAAGGAATTTGTCGATAATTTTTCCGAAGAATGGGTTCGGAGCTGGAATCAGGGTAAAATGGATGAATATCTGGAGAAATATTCCCGGGATAATTTTTCTACTTCCAGTGATAATTATCAAAGTTTTGCCCGCCGAAAAAAACGCCTCGAACAGGTTTATGACTGGAAAGATGTTGATATTGATAGTTTGAATTATAGTGTTGAAGACGAAAACATTCAGATGAAATTTAATCAGCAGTACAACTGTCCCCAATTTTTCTCAAAAGGCGAGAAGAACCTTGTTTTATCAAGAGAATCTGAGGGTTGGAAAATTGTAACCGAAGACTTTACCCGCTCCAGTAGAACAAATATTAGAACAGAGTTAATCCAATTTGTTGATGAATGGCAACAAGCCTGGGAATCAAAGCAAATCGATAATTATATGCAATATTATGCTCAGGAATTTAACTCCGGTGAATTTGACCGCAAAGGCTGGGAAGAAGACAAAACTTCAAAATTTCAAGAGGCTGGTAATATTGAAGTGAAAACTTATGATTATAAGATTATCAGTGAAAAGAAGTACACCTGGAAAGTCAGTTTCAAGCAGGATTATAATTCATCCGGGTATTCTGACAGTGGTAATAAATTGCTGATCATCACGGGACGGCCGGAAAATTTTAAAATCATTAATGAAAAATGGTGGCAATGAAGAACATTTTCAAAATATTAATATTAGTGAGCATATTGGCGGGCATTCTTCCTGCTAAGCAACCCCGCCGGGACCACAATGTCTATTATGAAAATACCCCCAATGAACTCAATGTTTATAAATTGTATGGTGAAGAGGACGGCAAAACGGTTTTGATCATCGGTGGGATTCAAGGCGATGAACCGGGTGGATATCTTTCCGCTGATCTTTATTCAGACCTTATGCTGAAAAAGGGGAATCTGATAGTTGTACCCCGCACAAATTTTCATTCCATTATCAAAAAACGACGCTATATAAACACAGATATGAATCGCCGGTTTAATGTATCGCCGGATAATATTTATGAAGACAAAATTGTCCAGATAATTACCGATCTCATGAAAGAATCTGATCTGGTTTTGAATTTACATGATGGCTGGGGCTTTTATTCCAAAAAATGGGAAGGCCCGGGTCGTAATCCAAATAGATTCGGCCAATCAATAATTGCCGATGCTGAAATCTATGTCCATCAAGGCGATACAATTAATTTAGGAAAGCTGGCTCGAAAAGCCGTTGAAAAAGCCAACAATCATATCACCAATTCCTGCCATAAACTCCACTTCATGAATACAAAAACGCTGGCTAAAAATAGTGATTTTCCCGAAATGAAACAATCAGCCACTTTTTATGCAGTTTCCAAACAGGGAATACCATCTTTTGGAATTGAAGCATCGAAAAATATTGACAACCTTGAAGACAAAATCAGATATCACAATTATGCGATCAATGCCTTTCTGGAAATGATGGGGGTTGTGCCTGAGTTTCCCTCAGTCATTATCTCGCCTCCTAAGTTGAATAATATGAATATTTCTGTTAATGGTCAACGACCTGTCTTTGTCGAAAATTATGATACACTGAAAGTCTTTCCCGGTGATCAGATAAAAATCACCCGGGT